>NZ_VIKY01000058.1:0-38908 GCF_009711925.1 Dolichospermum sp. UHCC 0352
ATTTCCTTTTTTCATCTTTGCTATTTATGTATCAAATAAACTTCCTTTTTTTCGCTTTTTATGAATATTTTTTTTCGCTTGTGAGAAATCCGGGCTATGTAGCTCAAATTCTAGAGCAGTCTTCAGTCACAGAAGTAACTGAAGTATTCCAAACCGCAGAAATAGATAATAGCCATCCTGAATATAAACCACTTTCTGGGATGAGGAAATGGATTAGATACGGGTGGTATCCGTCCATCGATATCATCAGTTTAATTGGTGGAATTGCCGCGATCGCTTCTTTGCGGAATCAAGGCATTAGTCTGGTTGACTTGGGAATTTTGCTTTTCATGTTTAACTTCGTTGGTTTGGGCGGAGAAGCAGGAATGCACAGACTGTTTGCCCATAAAAGCTATAAAGTAGCTAAACCCCTACGCATTCTGCTGGCACTAGCTGGCTCAATGGCAGGTGAAGCGCCCATCATTGAGTATGTAGCTTATCATCGTTGCCATCACATCTATGCCGATAATGAGGGCGATCTCCATTCCCCACATTACATTCAGGCTAACAAACCTTGGGCTAGGCTCAGAAATGTCTGGCACGCTTTTTTCTGGTTCTGCTCTGCTGAATATTGATTGGTGGCAAATTGATCCGAGTGGTTCATTTATTAGCTTACTTGAGAAGCTTGGCTGGGCTTGGAATATCAAGCGGCCAACTCCTGATCAAGTAAAAGCAAAAAGATTTAATCCCGGAATCGGTAGCTGAGTTGTTTCTAGAAAGTGATTGGAAGATATGAGGATTTTATTGATTTATGGATGTTACCAGCAAAATTGAAAAACTAAATAAACCTATTGCCAAAATCAGAACTCCCGCTGATCTGGTTTCTTTACAAGAAAAAATTCAGACATCTCCCTTTACGGTTTGGATGAACGTAGAAATCACTGCTTGTGAAGATGGCTTTGTGGAATTAATTGTCTCGATGCGAGAGGAATTAAAACAGCATAATGGTTTTACCCACGGAGCTGTAATTGGTTTTTTAATTGATAGTGCCTGTTGTTGGGCCGCAGCTTCTAAGGTAGGAGATGTAGTTACTGCCGAATACAAGCTGAACTTTATTGCCCCTGCCGTTGGCGAAAAATTAATTGCTCGAGGTTATGTCATTAAATCGACTTTTAGCCAAGTCATCACCCGGGCTGATGTGTTTTCTGTTAACGGGACTAAAGAAACCCTTGTTTCTACTGGTTTAGCCACTGTAACTCCCTATGGTTGAATCCCAGAAAACAATAATCTCCGGTTAAGTTGAGGCAAAATCCTTCAAATTTCCCACACTGATTTAATCTGGCAAATCATTAGTAGGACTTTCCGAAATATAATCTGCTTACAGAAAAAATGGTAGAACGTAAATTTTAACGCCTACCATTTGTCTACCATCTTTAATGGACAAAAGAGAATATGTCAAACTTAAATTCTTCTGAAATAGATTACGATTTATTCGCTCCAGAGTTTCTGTTCAATTCCTATCCATTATACAAACTAATCCGCTCGAAAGACCCTGTTTATTATTACAAAAAAGGGGGGTTTTGGTATTTAACTAGATATAAAGATGTAGAAGCTAGCTATCAAGATACCCGATTGAGTTCTGATCGAAGTTCTTTATTCGTCCAACAGTTAGAAGGTGTAGATTTGAACACTATTCAGAACTTTAGATTTCTGATGGGGAATATGATGGTAGAAAAAGATCCACCCCACCATACCCAATTACGTAAAATCTCTCTTCCGGGATTTCTACCACGAGCTTTAGAAAATTGGCGTTCGATAATTCAAGAAACAACTGATAATTTACTGGATATTCCCAATGGTATAAATGCGCTTCTAAATCACCCACATGAATTACGGCGACTCAAAGAAAATCCCGAACTAATTGATTCTGCCATAGAAGAAATGATTCGTTTTGATGCCGCTGCCACACATTCCTTGCGAGTTGCCAAAGAAAATCTGACTATTGGTGGCAAGGAAATCTCAGCAGGTAGTGTTGTTGCATTAGGAATTGCGGCGGCTAATCACGATCCAGAAAAATTTGAGAATCCAGAAGTTTTCAACATCACACGCTCACCCAATGAACATTTGGGTTTCGGTAAGGGTATTCACTTTTGTTTAGGGTCAGTTTTAGCTCGTATGGAATTAAAAATTTGCTTTTCTACATTGCTTAAAAGAATGCCAAATTTAATGTTTGACCCTAATTACACCCCTGTTGTCAAACGTAATAGTTTAGCGTTTAAGGGTTTTGAATCATTACGAGTAAAATTCTGAAAATCATATTTTTCCCAAGACTTTTAGTAAATTTAGCCTTTGTAAATTTGTCAATTTGAGTCCTCAAAAGTAATACTTTTTCATCAAGTAGAAGTGCTGTATATCTAATGCTGTGCAGTGGTTTTAACCTGGGATTCAGGTGAGATCCTTTGCTAAAACCTAAGTTTAATTCAGAGGTTATTATGCCCGCAAACAAAATTATCAAACAGACTGTTGCTGAGTTTTATGGAACATTTGATTCAGTTAATTTACCGCTTGGCGGTAGACAACTCACCACTGGGGTTATTTCCGTAATTCAGAACCCCGATGTACCAAGTGTAATCACGTTCAATACGAACACCAATCAAACTATTTTTGATCTCAACTTTTTACTTGATTTTCCACTCTTGAGTGTTTTGGGACTACAACCCATCCCAACTTCTATCTATGAAACAGGTTCATATCAAGTGAATGGACAAGATTTAATAGCTAATGTAACAGGTGTAGGTACATCCGCAGGTTCTTCTCCTTTTGCAGGAACAAAGACTTTCCCCGTAGTCCAATGGAAAGTCACTAGTCCATTAGATACCTCTGTTTTCCTTGGAGAGATTGAATCAGAAGTTGTAACAATTGTTCCCCCTTCTGGTGAGCAGGTTCAAACTAAAGGCACTGGTAAAGCCATAGTTACCATCAAGCTTTCAAAAATTGCGGATGATGTCTTTAAAATCTCGAATAGCAGTGGCAAATCAAAAATTAAGGTTACTCTAACAGAAAGAAGTTCTAATCTTGTCAATGAACTGGGAGTATTCACCGTTGATGATGCTCAAGGTAAAATTAATGGTATCGCTCCAGGAACAGCAGGTTACGCCCAAGCGGCTTTAGAGCGATTTAAGGTAATTTTCTCTACTATTGCTAATCTCCCCAATGGGTTTAATACCGATAATTTGACACATTTGTTGGAATTTAATTCCGGTGATAACTTGAGATTTTATTTGGTGAAAAATAGTACAACTGATGCTGTAAAGGCTGGAGTAACTCCATTTACAGACATACTATTTTCAGATTCTTTAACCCAAAAGATTACAGATTTGGGGAATGATGACTTTTCCCTAGCTTGGAAAGATGGTTCTGGAAATAATGCGACTGACTTTAATAATCTAGTAGTGAAATTTAGTCCCACAAATGATTCCTTACCTTTAGGTACAAATCTCCAAGGAAAACCCCAAGGAGAAGTGATTGATTTACGGGGTATTACAAGTCAGGTAAAAGCTGATTTTGTGGTCAACAGAGAAGCAGCTTTCAATAATTTTATCGGCTTCTATCAAGTAACTGATGAAAATGGTGGTATTGACTCCAATGGAGATGGTAAAGCCGATATTTTCGCTGGACAACCTGGTTATGTTGAAGCGGCAGTTCGTGGGCGTGTTGCAGGTATTGACTTAACAGTTAATAACCAAGGTACAGCGACTTACACAGGAACTTTCCAACCAGGTTCTATCTTTGTCCCATTTATTATTGTTAATGATAGACCTGATGCTTTACTTGATAGCAATCCCAATAATAATCCAGCAGTTTACTTCCCCTTCTTGGGAGCTAATGCTGATAAAGTAGATCACATTCGCTTGTTAGGGAATAACGTCTTTGGCTTTGAGGATTTACCAAACGGTGGTGACAAAGATTTCAATGACGTGATTCTTCGAGTCAATATGAATATTGTTTAGTGATGTAGAAAGCAGGTAGGGGTTTAGCAATGCTAAACCCCTACATTTATACTCAGAATTGGGATATTTTTTGAGTTGGAAGTCCCTTATTTACTGGCTGAGTACCGTGATGCACTCATAACAAATCCCATCTATTCTCTACCCGTAGGTAAACCTAACTTGTGATTGCTAGGAGTAGAAGAGGGTTCATTGTAGGCTATTTTTAACTTTGGTTTAGCACTACCGCCACTGCCACCGCTGCTACGTCTTTCATCGTTACCTCTACCTTCTTTTGACCAAGAGGAACGGCCACCGCGACCACCACCAGAACTACGTTCCCGTTCTCCACCATCACCACGTTTGTTAATTCTGGGTTTGGGAGTTGGGCTTTCGTCTACGGGCAGGTCTACTCCTGATATTAACCAAGCAGGACGGGTTTGATCGTAAGCGATTTGTAAAGCAGCCGCAGCGATCGCATGAGCATCATATTCCTCAATCATTTCGCTGATAATTGGCAAGAAGGAAGCTAACCGTTCCCCAGTTAAAGCTTCTGCCACTTGTCCTCTTAACTTCTGGATATGTTGGGCTTCAATCTGCGCCTTGGTAGGAATAGAGAGAATTTGCCAAGTTTGACGGTTATGGCGTTCAAATGCCTGTTGTTTGCGGCGTTCAAAAGATTGTACTAAAGAAATTGCCGTTCCTTCTTTTCCAGCCCGACCAGTCCGACCAATGCGGTGAACATAGGTTTCGACGCTATCAGGTAAATCAAAGTTGATTACATGAGAAAGTTGGTCAACGTCCAACCCACGCGCTGCAATATCAGTAGCGACAACCCAACGAACTTGACGGTTACGGAAACGGATTAATAGGCGTTCCCGCGCTTGTTGAGACAAATCACCATGATATTCATCCACACTATGACCAGCAGATTGCAATTGACTGGTTAATTCTGCGGCTGTACGCCGGGTGCGAACAAAGATTAAAGCTGTTTCTGGATCTTCCATTTCCAGAATTGGTTGTAAAGCTTTAGCTTTTGTCCAATGACGGGGAATCATGTAAGCCACTTGATTGATTTTATTCGGTGCGGCTTTGGGTTGTTCAACGGTGACAGTCACCGGTGAGTTCAAAAATTTATTTACCAACATCCGAATTGATGGTGGCATTGTCGCGGAAAATAATGCTGTTTGGCGTTCATTAGGCGCTTGGGAAAGAATTCTTTCCACATCGTCAATGAAGCCCATGCTTAACATTTCATCAGCTTCATCTAAGACAAACCATTTGACTTGATCTAGCTTCAAGTTACCACGATCTAGTAAGTCTATGACCCGTCCTGGTGTCCCGACAACGATTTGCGCCCCACGTCTGAGTTGCATAATTTGACGGTCAATTGATTGACCACCATAAATAGCCGCTGCTTTCAAGTAACTGTTACCAATAAATTGGGAAACAGCCGCATGAACTTGAATTGCTAATTCACGAGTTGGGGTTAAAACTATTGCTTGTACAGCTTTGAGGTTCTCATCTAACCGCTCTAAAATTGGTAGAGAAAAAGCTGCGGTTTTACCTGTTCCTGTTTGCGATTGACCAACTACATCCCGACCATTTAATAGTTGAGGAATTGCTTGGGTTTGAATATTTGTAGGTTCAGTAAAACCCATGCCTTCTAACAATGTAGCCCGTTCTGGGGAAATGCCTAATTCTTGAAATGATAAATTCATTAACGCTCCTAGATTTGATTGTAAATTTGGGACTGGTAAACCGATACTTATTTGTAAATTAAGTCTTATACAACAGCAGATAGCAGAGGGGAAGATAATCTATCACTATTGATAACTTGACCATAGAGGTCATAGGCATCGGCACTTTGAATTGCTACTTTGACGATGGTTCCTAGCCTAGCCTCTCCTTTAACATAGACTTGACCATCAACTTCGGGAGAAAATCTGCCGGAACGACCGATTAATTCTCCACCTTGGGGATTTTCCTGTTCAATCAGGACATCAACTATCTTGCCGACTTCCTGTTGATTTTTCTGGAAAGAAATTGGTTGTTGTAATTCCATTAAGCGATTACGGCGTTCCGTCATCACTGCCGCTGGAATTTGATTGGGTAGATTGTAGGCAGGAGTTCCTTCTTCTGGTGAGAAAGTAAAAACACCAACATGATCAAATTTATGTCGTTGGGTAAACTCTAATAAATGTTGAAAATGCTCTTGAGTTTCTCCAGGAAAACCAACTATAAATGTGGTTCTGAACACTGCTGATGGTAGGGCAATTTTCAGCCGTTCCATAATCCCATCATTGATCTGTCCTTGCCAGGGACGATTCATAGCCCGGAGAATTTCTGGATGGGAATGTTGCAGTGGCAAGTCCAAATATGGCAAAACGTTGGCAGTTTCTTGAATAGCTGCAATCACATCCGCTGTTAATCCGGTGGGATAGGCGTAGTGCATCCTAATCCAAGGTATATCTACTTTGCCTAATGCCCGCAGCAATTCGGCTAATTTGGGTTTGCCGTAAATATCTAAGCCGTAATTGGTGGTGATTTGGGAAATGAGAATTATTTCTTTGACACCTTGACTTGCCAGTTGTTGGGCTTCGGCAACTATTGATTCAATGGTACGCGATCGCTGATTTCCTCGCAAATGGGGAATAATGCAAAATGCACACCGATAATCACAGCCTTCTGCCACTCGCAGGTAAGCTACTCCTTCAGTGGTTGTCCGATAACGGGGTGTGGTTTCGTCGGCTATATAAGTGGGTTCAGCAGTAATTTCTTTAACTCGCTCTCCCTGTTCTACTCGCTCGATGACATCAACGATTTTGTGATAATCGCCTGTCCCTACTACCGCTACTGCTTCCGGCAATTCTTCCAATAATTGCTCTTGAAAGTGTTGCGCCATGCAGCCAGTAATCACGATTTTTTTCTTGGCTTCCGCTAGTTCTACTAGGGTTTTTACTGATTCTTGTCGAGCGGCTTCGATAAAACTACAGGTATTGACAATTACGTAATCTGCTAATTCTTCGTTACTATCTACACCATAGCCTGCATTCACTAGCAGCCCTAGCATATGTTCTGTATCAATCCGATTTTTCTCGCAGCCCAGGTGAGAAATGGCAATCGTTGGCTTTTCACCCATATTTTCAATAAGTCTTCCGTTTTTCCTTGTTAATTAACATTTAAGCATTGGGTCGGGAATAAATACAGCAGATCACAAGTAAACTAATCAATACGGGTTTAGCAGTGCTAAAGCTCTACCTAATAACTCACTCGGTGAATTTTGCTATAATTTCCACCCAACTACCCGCCACTAATTACCAGATTTAACCTATATAACTAGCAACTTTAACTAGTAAAAGCCAAATTACAGCCTTCATCTATCATGTTGATAGAGGCTAGTCCATGATACTTCTACTAATTTGTTTCCCAGGGTAATCTTAAGTGTCTTTGGGTAAGTTTGACACTCATAATATTTTTAACAATTCGCTTAAGTTGTTAATTTACCCGTTGGGAAGCCGACCAAGAGGTCTGTTGTGAGAAGCCGCTACCCAACTGGGGAAATCGCACTGGCGACTACGCCTATCAAGCAGTAATGCTACTCGGACATTTGGAATTAAATGCCGGGAAGCTGCCTTACATCTTGTGAGTGGCAAACTCCTCTTGTTATCAGATTCTATCTTAACATATCTTATGGAAGGTTGAAATTTAATTTCCATCTTGAGGAGGAGGCAACAACCTGACCATAAAAAAACTGGTGAGGATCTACGCTCCAAATTCGTGAAATTTTTACTGCCACCTGCTATATCTAGTTTAGACAAGGAAATAGATAATTGGTGAAATTACTATTTCTGATCTGTTTCGGTGTTCCCGAAAGCAATTTATCTTAGTACAAGAAGACATCCGGCGGCAATGCCCAGGGAATCTACATTTTTTTGTTTGATTCTCGCTGTCTATTTTTTATTGCTGCCATTTTGTTACCCCCTCGTCTGGAGAGTGGGGATAGGCAACGACTCCAGACTGTGACCGAAAAGACGGGACACAAGCCCCGTCCTTCCAGGACGGCTTTATGTTAAAATTTGGTCATAGTCGCCATAGGGCATTGGGAGACTTTAAACGGACATGGAGGGACGATAAGACCACTTGTGGCGGGTTCTGGCGAAGTGTCAAGAATCACCGCACCTTCAGGTCGGTGAGTATGTCAAAAATAAATTAAAGCCGTGGATTTACATCAGTTATTTAAAACCCGAACACCAATTATTGGCGTAGTACATCTGCTACCTCTTCCGACTTCAGCCCGTTGGGGAGGTAGTCTCAAAGCAGTGATTGACCGTGCCGAACAAGAAGCCACAGCCCTTGCTAGTGGAGGGGTAAATGGGATAATCGTTGAGAATTTTTTCGATGCCCCTTTTACCAAAAATCAAGTTGATCCAGCCGTTGTCAGTGCGATGACTGTGGTTGTTCAACGCATCCAAAATTTAGTCACTGTGCCTATAGGGTTAAATGTGTTACGTAATGATGGCAGGAGTGCGATCGCTATTGCTAGTTGCGTTAATGCCCAGTTTGTCAGAATTAATGTTCTCACGGGTGTGATGGCAACTGACCAAGGATTAATTGAGGGGGAAGCTCATCAATTACTGCGATATCGGCGAGAATTAGGATCTGATGTGAAAATTTTTGCTGATGTTTTGGTAAAACACGCTCGTCCTTTAAGTTCTCCTCATCTCACTGTTGCTGTTAAGGATACTATTGAACGAGGTTTGGCTGATGCGGTAATTTTATCTGGTTGGGCTACGGGTAGTCCTCCTGACCAAGAGGATTTGGAACTGGCTAGTAATGCTGCCGCTGGGACTCCTGTTTTTATTGGTAGTGGTGCAAGTTGGGAAAATGTGGGGACGTTACTACAAGCAGCAGACGGGGTGATTGTTTCTAGTTCTCTGAAACGTTATGGTCAAATTCAGCAACCGATAGATCCGATTCGCGTCAGTCAATTTGTCGAAGCTGCCCGCAGACCTCTATTGTCTAAACTATGATTCTTTTGATTTGCTTGATTAGAAATTGTCTAAACTATGATTCTTTTGATTTCAGTGATTAGAAATTGTCTAAACTATGATTCTTTTGATTTCAGTGATTAGAAATTGTCTAAACTATGATTCTTTTGATTTCAGTGATTAGAAATTGTCTAAACTATGATTCTTTTGATTTCAGTGATTAGAAATTGTCTAAACTATGATTCTTTTGATTTCAGTGATTTAGATGATTATGAGGATCTTTAGACTCTCTTCCCCAGTTCCCAGTTCCCAGTCCCCAATCACCAATATTATGATTCGTCGTCGTTCTACTCCTTGGATTCATAAATGGTCACGTCCGGCGATCGCAACCATCGCTGGATTTGGTATCCTGAATACAGGTTATCTCACTTTTGAAAAGCTGACCGGCAGCACTCCGGTTTGTACTACAGCAGAAAATGTTAAGGGTTGTGTGGATGTCCTTTCTAGTCCTTGGGCTACGTTTTTAGGTCAACCATTACCTTTGTTTGGTTTGTTGGCATACATTGGGATGTTGATATTCGCTTTAGCTCCCTTAGCCTTGAACACAGGGGAAAATCACAAAGGTCAGAAACAACTGGAAAATTTGACTTGGTGGTTGCTGTTTGTAGGAGCGATCGCTATGTCAGTTTTTAGTGGATACTTAATGTATGTCCTAGCATTTCAACTCAAAGCTATTTGTCCTTACTGTATTGCCTCTGCCTTATTTGCATTAACTATGTTAGTGCTAACTGTTATAGGTAAGGATTGGGAAGATATTGGACAACTTTTATTTACGGCTTTGATTGTGGCAATGGTAACGCTAATTGGGACTTTAGGCGTTTATTCTCAAGTCAGCCCATCAGGTAATATTACTGAATCAACTGATGGTAAACCCACAGCAATTACCTTTACTCCTAAAGAACAACCAAATCCTCAATTTGGCTGGGAAATTACCACTAAATCTGGTGAAGCGGAGATCGCTTTAGCTCAACATCTTGTTAAAGTTGGTGCTAAGGAATATGTAGCTTATTGGTGTCCACACTGTCACGAACAGAAGCTACTTTTTGGCAAAGAAGCTTATACAATAATTAGTGAAAGTTCTACAGTAGAATGTGCTGGTGATAGTCCCAAAGGTAAACCAGAATTATGTAAAGCTGCAAAAATCGAAGGTTTCCCAAGTTGGGTTATTAATGGTAAAATCTATAGCGGAGTGCAGACTCTAGAGGAATTAGGAAAGATCACTGGTTATACAGGTCCGAAAAACTTTAAATATTTCCGCTAGAGATCAGACTACATCCAAAAAATCAATAATTAAGCATCGAGTGTGGGAGTTTAGCACAATGCTAAACCCCTACTAAGTATTTACGTAAAATTTAGATTAGATATTAATTATTGTATTTAAATAAATATACGGTTTTGGCTACTTATTCATGTTTGACATTAATTTTAAATTAAAGCCTGTCGCCCAGATGTAAGTCACAGTAAGTTTTATAGAACGGAATACAGCAACAGTTATCTGAGATTGGGCAATAATACTACATTTTAAAGACGTGAAGACCGATCTAGCTATTCCGCCAAATATTTTTACAATGATCGTATTAGACAGTAGTTTGTTATTCTAAAAGTTTATGCAGCCGACCAACCCTGATCAATTTACAGAAAAAGCCTGGGAAGCGATCGCTCATACACCCGATGTCGCTAAACAGTATCAGCAACAGCAGCTAGAAAGTGAACATCTGATGAAAGGGTTGCTGGAACAGGAAGGACTGGCCAGCGCGATTTTCACTAAGGCTGGCACAAATTTGCAAAAAGTTCGAGATCGCACCGAGCAATTTATCCAACGTCAACCCAAAGTATCGGGGACTAGTGCTTCTGTTTATTTAGGACGCAGCTTAGATACATTATTAGATCGGGCAGAAAAATATCGTCAAGAATTTAAAGACGAATTTATTTCTATTGAACACCTTCTACTAGGGTACGCCAAAGATGACCGTTTTGGCAAGAGTCTCTGTCAAGAATTTGGTTTAGATGAAAACAAACTCAAAAATATTATCAAAGAAATTCGGGGGAAACAAAAGGTGACTGACCAAAATCCAGAAGGTAAATACCAATCACTAGAGAAGTACGGACGAGATCTCACGGAAGCCGCCCGTAAAGGTCAATTAGACCCTGTAATCGGTCGTGATGATGAAATTAGACGTACAGTACAAATTCTCTCCCGCAGAACCAAAAATAACCCGGTTTTAATTGGTGAACCTGGAGTTGGTAAAACCGCAATTGCGGAAGGTTTAGCTCAACGCATAGTTGCGGGTGATGTTCCCCAATCTCTCAAAGATCGTAAACTCATTAGTCTAGATATGGGGGCTTTAATTGCGGGAGCAAAATTCCGAGGTGAATTTGAAGAACGTCTCAAAGCCGTATTAAAAGAAGTCACCGAATCTGGTGGGAATATTGTATTGTTTATTGATGAAATTCATACCGTTGTCGGTGCAGGTGCAAGCCAAGGAGCTATGGATGCGGGAAATTTATTAAAACCAATGTTAGCACGAGGTGAATTACGCTGTATTGGGGCGACGACTTTGGATGAATACCGCAAATATTTGGAAAAAGATGCCGCTTTAGAAAGACGCTTTCAACAAGTTTATGTAGATCAGCCCAACGTTCAAGATACAATTTCCATTTTACGCGGTTTGAAAGAACGTTATGAAGTCCATCACGGGGTGAGAATTTCTGATAGTTCTCTCGTCGCTGCGGCCACTCTCTCTAATCGTTATATTAGCGATCGCTTTCTCCCTGACAAAGCTATTGATTTAGTAGACGAAGCCGCTGCTAGACTGAAGATGGAGATTACCTCCAAACCCGAAGAACTAGACGAAATAGACAGAAAAATCCTCCAATTGGAAATGGAAAAACTTTCCTTACAAAAAGAAAGTGATCTCGCTTCCCGTGAACGGTTAGAAAGATTAGAAAAAGAACTCGCTGACCTCAAAGAAGATCAAAGAACCCTTAGCACACAATGGCAATCCGAAAAAGGGATTATCACCAAAATTCAATCAATTAAAGAAGAAATTGACCGAGTTAATTTAGAAATTCAACAAACCGAAAGAGACTACGATCTTAACCGGGCTGCGGAATTAAAATATGGCAAATTAACAGACTTACATCGGCAATTACAAGCCGTAGAAACTGAACTTTCCCAAACTCAAAAAACCGGAAAATCACTATTACGCGAAGAAGTTACAGAAGCCGATATTGCCGAAATCATTTCTAAATGGACAGGCATTCCCCTGAATAAATTAGTCGAATCAGAAAAAGAAAAACTCCTGCATTTAGAAGATGAATTACATCACCGGGTTGTCGGTCAACATGAAGCCGTTACTGCTGTCGCAGATGCCATTCAACGTTCTCGCGCTGGACTTTCTGACCCAAACCGTCCCATTGCGAGTTTTGTCTTTCTCGGTCCAACTGGTGTCGGTAAAACCGAACTAGCGAAAGCCCTAGCTGCTTATATGTTTGATACAGAGGAAGCTTTGGTGCGGATTGATATGTCCGAATATATGGACAAACATAATGTTTCCCGTTTAATTGGTGCGCCTCCCGGCTATGTCGGTTATGAAGAAGGAGGACAATTAACCGAAGCCATTCGTCGTCGTCCCTACGCGGTGATTTTATTTGACGAAATCGAAAAAGCCCACCCCGACGTATTTAATATTTTCCTGCAAATCCTTGATGATGGTAGGGTGACAGATGCCCAAGGTCGCACAGTAGACTTTAAAAATAGTATTATCATCATGACCAGTAACATCGGTTCTCAATATATCCTAGATATATCTGGAGATGATACTCGTTACGATGAAATGCGTAATCGTGTGATGGAAGCAATGCGAAGTAGTTTCCGTCCAGAGTTCTTAAACCGTCTGGATGAATTGATTATTTTCCACAGTTTACAAAAATCGGAATTGCGGAATATTGTTCAGTTACAAGTAGATAGATTAAAACAAAGATTAATTGACCGGAAAATATCTTTGAAATTATCCAGTTCTGCCCTTGACTTTTTAGCAGAAGTAGGGTATGATCCCGTTTTTGGGGCAAGACCATTAAAACGAGCAATTCAAAGAGAATTAGAAACCCAAATAGCCAAAGCCATTTTACGCGGTGATTTTAGCGACGGTGACACGATTTTTGTAGATGTCCAAAATGAGCGTCTTGCCTTTAATCGCTTACCCGCAGAAGTGTTTACAGGTTAGATTTGAGAGTCCCTTCAAGTCAGGGAATAAATTCCCTGTCTAAAAGCTAAAGTCGGTTAAAACCGACTACTTTGGCATAAAATAAATAGGATGATTTTTGATTTTGAGTTAGAGGTTGTTTGAAAAGTATTATATCAAACCCGTAATCTCCAAAAACCTAACCCCCCTACCCCCCTTCCCTGCAAGGGAATGGGGGTTTTAAAGCCTCTCCCCTTGCAGGGGAGAGGTTTGGAGAGGGGTCAGTCTATACATTCAAAACTTTTCAAACATCCTCTTAACCAGAGTGGATTTTAACGCACTTTAGCTAAATTGGTAAAAGACTTGACAATAATTTGAGAATTATTAAAAAAGGAAAAATTATGCAATCTCCTCTTTACTTTTTCACTGTCGAAGAATATCTAGAATTAGAACAATCTAGCGATATTCGTCATGAATATTTTGCTGGTGAAGTCTTTGCTATGGCTGGAGGTAGTAAAGAACATAATATAATTACTCTCAATATTGCTAGTAGACTACGTTCCGGGTTACGGGGTAGTTCCTGTAATGTTTTCATGTCAGACATGAAAGTGAAAATAAATTTAGCCAATGACAATAAAACTATATTTTACTATCCTGATGCGATCGTTAGTTGCGACACTGAAGATCAAGACCGTTATTCACTGAATTATCCTTGTTTAATTATCGAAGTGCTATCACCAAGTACAGAAACTATAGATAGACGGGAAAAACTGGTAAATTATCGCAGTTTAGCAAGTTTGAAAGAATATGTTTTAATTTCTCAAAATGAAATCAAGGTAGAAGTTTATCGTCAAGATGAAAAAGGAAATTGGACTATACAAATTTTGATTAATCGTGATGATAAATTACATTTAGATTCCGTTGGTTTGATTCTAGAAATGGCAGAAATATATGAAGATATTATCAATATTTAATTGTTTAATTTAGTTAGAGAAAAAATAGCAGATAGATTAAATAGACCACAATTCAGACAGAAACTTCTAATGAAGAAAATATCCCAACCTGTAGTACAAACGTAGGGGTTTAGCACTGCTAATAGGTGTCAACTTAAGTTAAAAATGGCTTATCTGTTTGCTTCCACACCCGCCCAGAAATGAATTTCCGGGCTAATAGCCAAAGTAAACTAAAGTTTACTCAAAAATTTTTGGGTTATTTAGTCATCTTTAGATGACTTTTGCTATTAGACTGGGAATGAATTCCCAGTCGGGATATGGGTTTTACGTTAAGTTGACACCATTAAGCTCTTGCTTTACCCCTACCCGCTAAACGACACTCAAGTTTACTTTGACAATAATATCATTGTAATCCTTATCTCCCCCACCTGCTAAATCTTCAAAACCAAAGACGTTATTTCCTAACAAACGAATGTGATCTACCTTATCACTATTAGCTCCTAAATAGGCAAAGTAAGCTTGGTCAACTTGTCCATTTAGAACTTGATCTACTGTCCGACCATCAGTAAGGATAAACGGCGCAAAAATACTTCCTCCTGTCAATGTTTTATCTGTAAAAGTCCCAGTTCCTTGGTTATTAACTCTGAGGTCAATTCCCGTAACACGATTTTTGATGGCTGCTTGAGCATAACCTGAGTCACCAGGACGAAAATCAACAGTACCATTACCATCAACATCAATACCACCATTTTCATCTGCTACTTTATAAAAGCCGACGAAGTTATTAAAAGCTGCTTCTCTATTCACAGTAAAATCAGCTTTTACATTGTTGGTTATACCTCTTAAATCAAGAACTTCTCCTTGTTGCTTTCCTTGTAGATTTGTACCCAAAGGTAATGAGTCGTCGGTGGATTTAATATTAACTACCAAATCTTTGAAGTCAGTATTATTATTAGATCCATCTTTCCAAGCTAAGGAGAAACCATCAGTACCTAAGTCGGTAATTTTTTGGCGGGAGATGTCACAGAAAAGTATATCTGAAGTGGGGGTAATTCCATTTTGGACGCTATAAATTGTACCATTTTTAACTAATAAGAATCTCAGGTTATTGCCAGATTCAAATTCTATTAGGCTTGTGAGGTTGTTGATATCAAATCCATTGGGGACATTAGCAATAGTTGAGAAAATCACTTTTGATTTGTTCAAAACTGCTTGGGTATAACCTGTTTCCCCTGGAGCAATGCCATTTATTTTCCCTTGGGCATCGTCAACTGTAAATACACCCAGTTCATTGACTAGATTAGAATTACGTCCTGCGAGGTTGACTTGAAGTTTTGGTGTGTTACCAGAAATTGTAAAGATGTCATCAGCAATTTTGCCGAGGCTAAGGGTACGTTGTAAAGATCCAGTGATGTCAACGGTTACTGTTGCGGTGTCGAAATTCCCATTACCGTCACCAACAGTATATTCAAAAGTATCAAAATCTGTTGCTTCGGGTGCTAACAAATCAAACTGTCCATTAGGATCATAAGCAAGAGTTCCTGCGTCAGTGAGGCTAACAATAGCTCCTGATGATAAAGTCACCTTATCGCCCAAGGAGATATCGCTATTGTTGATTTTAGTAATCGTTAGAGAGTCATCATTAGGATCACTGTCGTTGCTTAATACGTTAATTTCAACAGAAGTTGACGAGGTGGTGTTAGTGGTGTCTGCAATGGCAATGGGGGCTTGAGCAGATTGTTTGAGAGCATCAATTAAGACAGAAACCACTTGTGAAGCATCCGCCGCCTGAAAGTTTTTGCCACCGGTTGCATTGGCAAGTTTTGTAAAATCGGCCGCTGCTGATGGATCATTCCCAATAAGAACACTGAAAATTTCGACTGGAACGATGATTGGAGAGCCTGTAGCATCGGCAGATAATACAGAGAAACTGGTAACAGAGAGTCCGTCTGTGGGGTTAGTGGTTTGGACATCACTGGCAATTTCACGGGCAAGCAATCATAAAAAACCCGGATCGAAAAATTTTTTTACAAGCTCAAACTGCGCTCCTACTGCAAACCTGCCAACACTTTTCATAAAATCATTTTTGTCTACTTTAACTGAAGTTGGCACAGGTAGTGTTGCAGGACGAATCAGTTTATCATCAACAAGATTACTAGGAGTTGATTTAATTCCATACAAATACCAATTGGTAATTTCTGCTGGTGTTAAATTTGCCATGATGACCCTCCATTATTAATTTTAAGTTTTACCATCGGACTGCACCACAATTTTGTGGTGCATTTTCAAACTTAATTATTTTTGATTTTTGATTACCTTTATCATCCAGATAACGGACTTCAAAATTAAGAACTATGGCATCACCAGAATTATATCCAGTGATGCGATCTAAAAAATTAGCCGGTGGAAGGTCATATCCTCCCCCAGGATTTACTTGGCAGCAATTCGGATTTTTTTGGATAAATTCCTCAAAATTATCGTACCTAATTTGCCTATAATACTGAGTTCCTTTATCTACGGTTTCTATTGGGATACGTTCTCTGTTATTTTGATAATTGAATGCCATCTGAATTTTTTCTTTGTCACTTAGATAGCGCATTTGCTTAAAGCAAAATTTTGAATAATTTAGACCAAAATACAAAGTAGTAACGGATACTATTGTACTACAGACAGTTGTTAGCCAAAATCTAAGAGTCATACTTGTTGCTAATTTTTTAGCATAAGAAGAGGTAGAGCCAAATAATATTGAGATTGAGATAGATAAACAGTAATACATTGATTTGTGGTGAAAATACCACAAAAATAGGGTTGTTTGTCAATTTTTGATACAAAAATACAAAAAATGGTAGCTAGAATAACTAGACTACAATCCAGTGTATTCAATAACACAAAACCCAAGTGATTTTAAAAGTTTATCAAACCCATGTCATCCATCTAAAGACGTAGATTAAAAGATTTTTAGTAAAATTAAGCACGATTTAGAGAAAGCAGCGCACTAAAAAAGGGAGTTGTGGAAATAACCCCCTGACTTAATGCTTTGTGACTGGACAAATTAAAACGTTTACTGGCAGATATGTAAAGAAAAATTTCCTAGGAGGCTACTGTATGCTACGGAAACACATACTCACAGAGAATTAACAGTTTCAAACCCACATAGAGTGCGGGGGAAAATAACCCAATCCCCAACTTAAAATGAAGAACCAGGTTCTTCCAAAAATTCCTCTTCTTCTGGAGTAGAAATCCGTCCTAAAATGGCGTTACGATGGGGAAAACGACCAAATCGGGCAATTATTTCCTTGTGTCGAAAAGCTGATTCAATCGCTTTTGCACTATAGGGATCATGACTAAGTTGTTGAAATAGCTTAATGCACTTGCGTTGATCAATTGGGTCTTCACTGTGTTCAAAGGGTAAATATATGAACCAGCGTTGCACAGCCAATAATTTTCTATCATAGCCTTTGTTTGTGGCGTGTTGCGCTAATGACAGTGCTTCCCAGTCCGTTGCAAAGGCTTGTGGGGTATCACGAAACATATTTCGGGGAAATTGATCTAGTAACAGAATTAAAGCTAGACAGGTTTCTGGTGAATTCATCCAATCATGTAAATATCCGGCTACCGCTTGTTGGTAATCTTCCAGAAAAAGGTCGCGGACTTTAGCATCGAAATCCGGTTGTTTTTCAAACCAAAATGGTTGAATTTTCCCGTAGTTTGGGTCATTAGGATGACCAAACCAAAAATCCAAAATAGTTGTTACCTCTGACATTGCTATTATTGATGATTACAAAGCACCTGTCGCATTTTACATAGATTTGCTGGTAACTCCAAATTCATTGCCTGTTCAATAAAAATTGAGGGAATGGGAATATTGGGAGTGGCTTGTACCGTATAAGCTAAGAGAGTACCATTACCCATATCTTTAAGTTCTAACTTGGCGTGAAAATCTGTAAATGAGCCTTTTTCCATCTGAAAGTGGATTTGCTGTCCTAATACTTCCACCACAGTCAGATAAATTTCTACTTGGGCTGTAAAAAATAAAAAAGCTTTTTGTGCTGCTTGATACAGACGCTTAACATCACCTCTGGATATAACTTCGCTTTTAGTAACATCGGGAAAATATTGTACCCAACGGGGGTAATCTGTAATTTGTTGCCAGACATGGGATCTAACTAGTGGTACATACATACAAGCGGTAACAGCACCGCCCCAGTTAGTATGAGAGCGAATTTCTGTGAAGACTTCTCCCTGAATGAGTAATCTTTGCTGATCTTGATTCCAAAGGGTATCTAATAGAGGTAGCTTGGCGTAAGCGACATTTTTAAGATTTGAGGTTGACATAATATAATGCAGATATAGTGATTTTGGTAACTTTTTAAGTGATTAACCTTGATGATTTCATTGAGTTTAACTCACTTAATTCTAATTACAGTTCAATTTATGGAGTTTTCGCAGATAATTAGTCTCAAGTTCATTTTCAAGAGAGTAAATTGGAGTTAAGAGAAAAACACCGTGAGTCAATCTTCTTTAAATGGCAAATTCATCCAGGGTTTTGGGATTCTTTTGGGGATGAGTGTCTCCTTATTTGTACTGAGAGGTTTGGGTATTATCACCTTCCTTCCTGGTGGTTTAATTACTCTACTGTTCTTTGGGGCTATAGCTTTAGCAATCTTCAGTTATTGCTCAAGGAGATGGTGGCGTTTTTAGTTTCATAATCAATAATTATTACATCAAAAAAACTGACAAGTCATTGATCAGAGGTAAAAAAGATGCAAAACTATATATGTACCGTTTGTGATTATGTCTATGACCCAGAAATAGGTGATCCTGATGGTGGTATAGAACCAGGAACGGCTTTTGAGGATATTCCAGATAATTGGGTATGCCCAGTGTGCGGTGCTGAAAAAACTGAATTTGAGTTATATGAAGAGTAATATGGAGATAGGATAGATCCGATAGATACCCGACTTCTTGAAGAAGTCGGGGATCTGAAATCTGAAATATTAAAAAATTTTTGAAGTTGTTACCCTTGCAAATTGTAGTTATTGGTGGTGGGGCGGCGGGATTCTTTGGTGCGATCGCTTGTGCTGAAGCTAATCCTCAAGCCCAGGTTACTTTAATCGAAGCTAGTCGTCAACCTTTGGCGAAAGTTCTCATTTCCGGTGGAGGACGTTGTAATGTCACCCATGCTTGTTTTGAACCCAAAATTTTAGTTCAGAATTATCCTAGAGGTGGTAAAGCCCTGTTGGGTGCATTTACCCGGTTTCAACCTCTAGACACCATAGCTTGGTTTACGGAACATGGGGTGAATATAAAAACGGAAGCTGACGGACGGATGTTCCCAATTACAGATCGTGCAGAAACCATTGCTGAATGTTTAATTAAGGCGACTTTTGATGCCAAAATAGAACTTTGTATTGGCACACCTGTTACCGCTGTCACTCGCAAAAATGCCGGGTTTGAAATTCTGCTCAAATCGGGAGAAACGAAAGAATGCGATTGCTTACTTTTGGCTACAGGTAGCAGTTTAGCAGGTTATAAAATCGCTAGAGAATTAGGTCATGACATCCAACCCCCTGTACCTTCTTTGTTCACCTTTAATATTGCAGATCCTCAACTGCGGGAATTAGCAGGAATTAGTGTTAATTCTGTAAATCTGCGCTTACCTGGGACTGGAAAAACCCCATTCCAACAAACAGGCCCATTGTTAATTACCCATTGGGGTGTGAGTGGTCCAGCAGTATTGAAACTTTCGGCTTGGGGGGCGAGAATTCTCAATGAAAACCGCTATCAACATAAATTATTGATTAATTGGTTGCCAGATTTATCCCAAGAGGAAGTGAGACAAAAACTTTTAACAGTCAAAGCTGAATGGGGACAAAAAGCGATCGCCCTCCATCGTGGTGTAGACTTACCACATCGGCTTTGGCAATATATTATCAATCGTACCCATATTCCCACAGAAGAACGTTGGGCAACCATATCCAACAAAACCCTAAATCAACTAGTCCTAGAAATCTCCCAAGGAGAACACCTAATTACAGGTAAAGGCGCATTTAAAGAAGAATTTGTCACCTGTGGAGGAGTCAACCTCAAAGAAGTCAACTTCAAAACAATGGAAAGTAAAATAGTCCGCGGCTTGCATTTTGCAGGTGAGATATTAGATATTGATGGTGTCACAGGTGGCTTTAACTTCCAAAGTGCTTGGACAACAGCCTACTTAGCCGGTCAATCCATGACAAAATCAACAGAAGATAACTAATTTCTTCCTTTGCGCCTTTGCTCCTTTGCGTCTGGGCGCGAAACAAAAATCTATAAATCGTGTTAGCAAATCAATATGAAATTTAGTGAAATTCTCAACCAGCTTAGTGATTATATTACCCAAAGTAGCCTTGAAACTGATGTAGAAATTACTGGAGTTGCAGCCATAGACGAAGCGACATCTGGAACTCTCAGCTATATAGAAGGCTCTAAATTTGCTTCATTGCTCAATTCTACCAATGCGAGCGCTGTAATTTTACCCCCAGATGAAAAATTGCAGAATCAAGCCACAGAAAAGGGGATTGCTTGGTTAACAACGAAAGAACCAAAACTGTTGTTTGCCAAAGCGGTCACTCTTTTTTATCAACCCTACCGTCCTAGTCCCGAAATTCACCCCAGCGCGGTCATTCACCCCACCGCCAAAATTGGTGATGATGTTTATATTGGCGCTCATGTTGTCATTTCTGAAGCTGTGGAAATTGGCAATTATGCCATTATTCATCCCAATGTTGTCATTTATCCAGAAGTCAAAATAGGCGATCGCACTACCTTACACGCTAATTGTACCATCCACGAACGCAGCCAAATCGGTGCAGATTGCGTTATTCATAGCGGTGCTGTCATTGGTGCAGAGGGATTTGGCTTTGTGCCTACCCGCACCGGTTGGTTTAAAATGGAACAATCAGGCTATACAGTTTTAGAAGATAGGGTAGAAGTAGGTTGTCATACAGCCATAGACCGTCCCGCTGTGGGGGAAACCAGGGTGGGCAAAGATACTAAAATTGATAATTTAGTCCAGATAGGACATGGTAGTCAAATTGGGGCTGGTTGTGCCATAGCAGGTCAAGCAGGCATGGCTGGAGGGGTAAGACTAGGAAATCGGGTAATTTTAGCTGGACAAGTGGGAATTGCCAATCAAGCTAAAATCGGGGATGGGGCGATCGCCTCTGCTCAAACTGGTATTCACGGCAATGTCGCACCGGGGGAAATTGTCTCAGGTACTCCAGCAATGCCGCACAAAGTGTACATCAAGGCGGCAGTAATTTATAATCGCTTGCCAGAAATATATCAATTCTTTAAACAATTAAAACGCAAATCAGGTGATGAATAATTGTCATTAAAGAATGAGATTCCGTTCTATAAAACTTACCCAAAATTACCAAAGTCTAGACACATCTGGACAGCGATAATCTTAGTGTTTATTTCCTGCTTCATCGCGGTCTTAGAATGACTTCCAATCTTGTTTGCCCGCTCCACAGACAATCTCGGTAGAACTTACCGTTTCTGACCGTAGTTCCTAAAAAGAACCCCACACAGTTGCTACTCTGATCACTAACCTGTTAAGGTGCTTGTGTGGCAATTGCTAATCTTGCTCCTTTTACCTGCCGCACCCGATCCATCACTACCACGACTTGACCATGAGTAGCACTTTGATCAGCATTAATAATCACTATCACTTCCGTATTTTTGCCCATTAATTCCTGTACCTTTACTGGTAAAGTTTCCAAAGTTACTGGCTGGCGATTTAAACTCACATTCCCTGCTGAATCTACAGTAACGGTAATTGGTGCGGCTGATGATTGGGCTTTGGCTGTCCCAGCTTTAGGTAAATTAACTGGCAACCCTTCGGAACGATGTAAAAATAAAGTGGACATAATAAAAAATGTCAAAATAGCAAAGATGACATCAATCATCGGCACAATATTAATCTGGGCTGGAATATCCGGTTCATCTGGTAGACGCATTATGATTTATCCCCTCTTTCATACTGGTGACGATAAACTAATTCTAATTGCCCACCATATTCTTGAATCCAGGCAATTTGTCGTAAATACATTCCCCGAAAGCTATTCGCAAAAAACAAGGTAATAATAGCTACAACTAATCCCGATGCTGTGGATACTAAGGCTTCACTAATCCCAGAAGTGACACCAGCGGTTTTTGTACTACCGACATCACCAATATTTAATGATGCAAAAGAGCCAATTAAACCCAAAACGGTCCCTAATAATCCCAGCAAGGGAGCTAAACCAATAATTGTATCAAAAATATTTTGAAACCTTTTTAATAACGGGATTTCCGCCTGAGCCTCACTTTCTAAAGCCAAGCGGAATTCCTCTGGGTTGGGTTCTTCCAATTCTAAAGCCGCTAGAAAAATTCGCGCAATTGGTAAATCAGCATTTTTGTGTAGTATATCTAGAGAGGTAACTACATTACCTTGACGATAAAAACTTAACACCTGCTTGACTACGCGATTCTGACGGCCACTAATTCCTATCCAAAACGTAATCCGTTCCAGAATGAGAGTGATTCCTAAAACCGAAAAAAATAGCAGTGGCCACATAACTACGCCACCGGCTTTGAATAAGTTACTAATTTCCATTGACTGATACTTTTAACCGAGACATTCCCCGACATCTGAGATATCGTGAATATCTAGTATAACATCACCAACTGAGTTAGTGAAGGTGGTATCCCACATTGCCTTAGAACGTAATTCTAAGGCTCTTGATTGTCTATCAACGAGTTCAATACCCAAATTTTCTCTAGAACTACCAAGTTTTCTAAGGAAAGGTTTATTTTCTTTGTAGCCATTCAAGTCTATTCGGAACCATTACAGTTACTCAAAATATTTATTGACTTTAAATTAACTACAAAACTCTCATATATATTTAATATTATGAACCTATTGTCGGAAAATGTCAATAGATGTCTGAAGATTTGATGTCCTATTCTTTACTCTTTTACTAATTCTTGATACAGCTAGATTAACAGATTTTCAAGAAGAGCAAGTCTAGGCGATTGCTATGGCAGAGTGTATTTGTGGTATGATTTTTTCAACTGAATATTGGTACTGATGTTCTCAATGTTCAAAAAAATAAAAAAAATTTCTTTTTTTGGGGTCAAAACCTATTGACTTTATTTTCTCGGCGTGATATTCTGATAATGGGAATGCGTGCCTAAATAAAAATTTTGCTTACATTCCATTGTAATAATATAACTATATTAGCACATTTAGCCCGCCCCACACCCTCAAAATAAAAAATTTTTTTGAAAAAACTTATTTAAAAATAGCAAACCAATAATTTAAACTTATGAATTAGCACAAGAAACTCAAATCATCTTCCTGCCCTGAATCACCTGCAAACTTCCACCAGCATATAAAGTAGGTTTTCCCACATCAAAACCATAATCTCTTAACAAACCAGGTAAATCCGTTTTCAACAATTCCCAAGCCGTCTGGGTTTCAAACAACCAGAAAAATACCGCCAATCCCGGCCAAAATATCGGATTTGTGGGAGAGTGAAAATCTACCAAAGTGAAAACTCCTCCCGGTTTTAACACCCGATAAACCTCTTTAATGATTTTTTGCAGTTGTTCAGATTGCATTTCGTGTAAAGCCGCGCTAGTATGTACCACATCAAATAAATTATCAGCAAAAGGCATATTTTCAGCAAATGCTTTTATGTAAGTGGCATTTGGGACATTTTTCTGCGCTCGCTGGATAGATAATGGGGAAGCATCCAAGCCAGTGACATTTTCCGAAAAATTCACTAAAAATCTGGTTACTTGACCACTACCACAGCATAAATCTAAAATTTGAGTATCAGATTGCAGTTTTAAATTTTGTAAAGCCAGTTGACGAAACCGGGGTTCACCACCCACAGTCACAGCCGCTAACCGGGAGATGCCATCATACAGCCATTGGTATCTGTAACTTAAATCTCTAAAAATTGTGGCCATTGTTTTTTTCCTGCCGATAAAGCTTTATATTTAATAAAGATATATTGTTAACATTAGTGAAAAATCTGTAAGGATTGGGGGAAAGTAACTGCTATGGGTCGTATAGGGGTATTATTACTTAATCTCGGTGGTCCCGACAAACCAGAAGATGTCGGACCGTTTTTGTATAATCTGTTTTCTGATCCAGAAATTATCCGCTTACCGTTTCGCTGGATGCAAAAACCTCTAGCTTGGTTTATTGCTACGCGTAGAGAAAAAACATCTCAAATAAATTATCAGCAAATCGGCGGCGGTTCTCCATTGCGACGGATTACAGAAGAGCAAGGAGCAGCCATTAAAGCTCAGTTAGGTGAATTAGGACAAGAAGTTAATATCTACGTGGGAATGCGTTATTGGCATCCTTACACAGAAGAAGCGATCGCCCAAATTACTCAAGATAACCTTGATAAATTGGTAATTCTCCCGCTTTACCCCCAATTTTCCATCAGCACCAGCGGTTCTAGTTTCCGGTTATTAGAACAACTATGGAAGGAAAACCCCAAACTCCAAAGTCTTGAGTATACCGTTATTGACTCTTGGTACAAAGAACCAGGTTATCTGCAAGCAATGGCAGAACTTATAGTTGGCGAACTGGAGAAATTTCCCCGTCCTCAGGACGTGCATATCTTCTTTAGCGCCCATGGTGTACCTAAAAGCTATGTAGAGGAAGCCGGCGACCCCTACCAGCAAGAAATTGAGGAATGCACCGACTTAATTATGCAAACCCTCAACCGTCCCAATCCCCACACCCTAGCTTATCAAAGTCGTGTTGGTCCTGTTGAATGGCTAAAACCTTATACAGAAGATGCACTGAACGAACTCGGTGTAAAAGGTGTGAAAGATTTAATAGTTGTCCCCATTAGTTTTGTTTCCGAACACATCGAAACCCTACAAGAAATTGACATTGAATATCGAGAAATAGCGGAAGAAGCAGGAATACACAACTTCGGACGTGTCCCTGCGCCCAACACCAATCCGGTATTTATTAAAGCCCTATCCGACTTGATCATTGATGCTCTCAAACAACCTGACCTGAAACTCTCTCAAGTCACCCAAATGAAAAAAAGGGTAAAAATGTATCCCCAAGAACGTTGGGCATGGGGAATAACCACCAGTGCCGAAGTCTGGAATGGTCGGATAGCCATGCTAGGATTTATCGGGCTAATTATTGAGTTAGTTACTGGTAAAGGATTACTGCACGTGGTCGGGCTTTTACATTAATCTTCATAATTGTTCAGAGGGAACAGGGAACGGGCAACTTTCTAACAGGAAAAACTCATGTTTGAGTTAAACATGAGATTGAAATAATGACACTGTTTTTTTTGTGCTTACGCATCTTTTAAAAACATCTTTTTTTTGACAGAAGCTCTAAACTGGTGCAAATGAGTGTTTCTTATCTGTTCCCTGTTCCCTGTTCCCTGTTCCCTGTTCCCTTTTTTGGTAATTGTCAATTATCAATTTTTACCTTTAGACCAGTCGTACCAGTATTTTCCACTAAGAACAGCCAGCCAGAGGAGGATTAAAGCAATTAATCCTCCTTGAAAAGGAGCATCCACAGCAAGAAATACAAGTGTAACACACAGGGCATCTTGCATAAACACTGCCCATATTGGCAATCCACGCAAGCGATAAAACCAGCCTAATAAAACTAGCTGCAATACCAAAGCTAATAAACCACCAATCAAAGCAACTAACCAACTTGGTGCGGTTATCGCTGAAGCAACAGACAAGCCCATTAAAGCTCCTACCAAGGGAGACAAAAATAAATGAACTTGCTGGACTATTCTCTGGCCAATGAGTTTTTTGGAAGCGAATAGTTCAAATAAAGACCAACTGGTGAGTAGTCCGATTAAAACATGGGGAGAAATGCGTGATAGGACTGGCATCTGCGACCAGAGTTCCTCCCCTTGGAGGATACCAATAATTAGTAAAGGTACACCTATTCTCATCCCAGCAGCAGCACCAGCAGATAATATAGCGAGAATTTCAATCATGGGTATATCCCCGACTTTACCAAATTAGCAAAGGTGCTTTATAAAGAAAATGCCGAAAACCCTTGAAGATGTGGCTGACTCAGGAAGCCACATCTGTGCTTCAGACAAGGGATGAAGGCTAGTTGCAGGATTTATCCTGCATTGACACTGGATCTGGCAGACTGTCTATCCAATCTTCTATTAGTCTAGTTACAGAATATTCTTTTTGTTCGGCTAATAACTTTAGTTTATGGAATCTGCGCGGTGTCGTTCTAATTCTTATATATTCAGTCTTCATCTTGTCTCCTATTTGTTTCCTATCTATGTTACTATATTAATAGGTCGTAAACAAATAAAGCAATGATAGTTCTAGAGTATAAAGTCAAGGGTAAACAGCATCAATATAACGCGATAGATGATGCAATTCGGACTACTCAATTCGTTCGCAATAAAGCGATTAGGTATTGGATGGATGCACCACGTGAACTAAAAGTTGATAAGTTTGCCCTGAATAAATACTCTACTGAACAACGGATAGAATTTCCTTTTACTGCTGAGTTAAACTCAATGGCTGTGCAATCAGCCGCAGAAAGAGGATGGTTTGCTATATCAAGGTTTTACGACAACTGTAAATCTAAAAAGTCTGGTAAAAAGGGATTCCCCCGTTTTCAAAAAGATTGCCGTTCCGTTGAATATAAAACATCAGGGTGGAAGCTACATAAAACAAAGCGACGCATCACTTTTACCGACAAGAAAGAGATTGGTGAACTCAAATTATTAGGCAAATGGGATATTCAATCCTACGAACTTAAAGACATTAAACGAGTGCGCTTAATCCGTCGTGCAGATGGATATTATGCTCAGGTTTGTATCGGCATTGATGTTGTAGATATTCAACCGAAAACGGGTAATGAAATCGGATTAGATGTTGGTATTGAGTCGTTTTACACTGACTCTAACGGACATCATGAACCTAACCCTAAGTTTTTGAGAAAGGCTGAAAAATCAATCAAACATTCTCAAAGACGGATTTACAAAAAGCATAAAGGTTCTAGTTGCAGAAAAAAAGCTAGAAAACTTTATGCCAAAAAGCACTTAAAAGTAAGTAGGCAACGTATAGAACACGCTAAGAGAATAGCGCGTTGCGTAGTCAAATCTAACGATTTAGTCGCCTACGAAGATTTAAGGGTTTCAAATATGGTAAAAAATCATTGTTTAGCAAAATCAATTAGTGATGCTAGTTGGTATTTGTTCCGACAATGGATTGAATATTTTGCTGTTAAATTTGACAAGATTGCTATAGCTGTTACTCCACACTATACTTCTCAAAAGTGTTCTAGTTGTGGCGTAATTGTCAAAAAATCTCTATCAACTCGCACTCATAATTGTAGTTGTGGATCGTATCTTCACAGAGATACAAATGCAGCAATTAATATTTTAAATCTTGCAAAAGCTAGGGGAGGGCATCCCCAAAGTAACGCTACAGGAGTTGAAGCCACTACTCTACTTGGTGCAAGCCTGGAAAAGCCAAGTTTTGACGATGAATGTAGAATCCCCTCGGCTTTAGCCAGGGGAGTGTCAAATTTTGAGTATAGTAATCAGCCATATATTTATTCTTCACTTTGCGACACGGAAGGAGTCAGTGGTCAGAGGGAATTGACAATTGATACCAATTACCAATTGACAATTACCAATCCTAGTTCTAAATACCCAGTCGTTGATAAACTTGTTCTAAATGCTTGAGATGATGTTGTGGATCAAAACAGGCTTCTATCTCTGCGGGTGACAAGTTTTGAGTGACGCGAGGATCTTTGCTGATTAAATCACGGAAGTTGCCTTCTGGTTTATTCCAAGCAGTGTGGGCGCTTTCTTGGACTATGGAGTATGCTTCTTCGCGGTTAAGTCCTTTGTCTATTAAGGTTAGTAATACCCTTTGACTAAAGACTACTCCCCCATAACAGTTGAGATTTCGGGCCATGTTTTCAGGATAAACCAACAAGTTATTTACCAAGTTGGTGATTTCATGCAGCATGAAATGAGTCAGAATACAAGCATCTGGTAAAATTACTCGTTCTACAGAACTGTGGGAAATATCCCGTTCGTGCCACAAAGCGACGTTTTCTAATACTGCCCCTGCATGACTTCTCACCAGTCGCGCCATCCCTGTTAACCGTTCGGAACGGATGGGATTACGCTTGTGAGGCATAGCACTAGAGCCTTTTTGCCCTTTAGCAAAAAATTCTTCAACTTCTAAAACGTCTGTTTTTTGCAAGTTGCGAATTTCTACAGCAAAGCGTTCTATGGATGCAGCGAGTAATGCTAACTGTTGCACAAAGTCTGCATGAATATCGCGGGAAATTACCTGAGTGGAAGCAGTATCGGGTTTCAGTCCGAGTTTTGCACAGGCAATCGCTTCTACACGTGGTTCAATGTTAGCGTAAGTTCCTACCGCACCGGATATTTTGCCAACAGCGATGGTTTTCTTGAGAATTTGTAGCCGTTCTTGGTGTCGTAATACTTCCGCTAACCAACCAGCTAACTTAAAGCCAAAGGTAATCGGTTCAGCGTGAATACCATGCGATCGCCCAATCATTAACGTATGCCGATGTGTTGTGGCTTTCTTACGAATGGCATCAATTACATCTTCTAGGCGTTTTAACAACAAATCCAGACTAGCAACTAATTGTAGTGATAAAGCAGTATCCAAGACATCAGAACTAGTTAAACCTAAGTGAATATAGCGTCCTGCATCACCTACATATTCATTAACATTTGTCAAAAAAGCAATGACATCATGATGGACTTCTGCCTCAATTTCTAACACCCGCTGCGGGTCAAAATTCGCCTTAGCCTTAATTTCTTCTACTGCTGCTGCTGGAATATAACCCAGTTCTGCCTGTGCTTCGCAAACCGCGATCTCTACATCTAGCCAGGTTTTCAGCTTATAGGTTTCACTCCACAAATTGCCCATTTCGGGCAGGGTATAACGCTCAATCACATTCACAGCATCTAATACAACTGTCATATTTTACATTGAAAATTACCCACTCTTAATGCTTATCCCCACCAGATAACCGTCATATTGCAATTGAAAATTACCCCAATTCCCAATTAAACTGAGAAAATTAAGCCTAAAAAAAGTAACATTTGCCGGAGTCTTAGCAATAATGCCAGAGACACGAACCAATATTAACTTGAGGTTAAGGACAAAAAAATGCTGGCTATGCATAGTATTCAGAATGTGGATCAGCTAAATCTCAAATTAGAATCAACTTTACAGGAATTACCAGTTTGGACAATTCAAATTGAAACAAATCATCCAGGTAATGAATTAGCAATGCTTTTTGAAGAAGATCCTTTGCTGCCAGGGATTATCTTGACTAAAGAAAAAAAATATGTAGGCATGATTTCTCGACGGCTATTTTTTGAACAAATGAGTCGTCCCTATGGTTTAGGACTATTTGCCGGTCGCCCTGTCGAATATCTTTATAATTTTTTACAACCTAAAACATTTATCTATCCAGAGGATACCCCAATTGTCGAAGCAACTCAAATAGCTTTAGGGCGATCGCACAAACAGGTATATGAACCACTGGTGATTACAGATCAATCTTATCAATATGGATTGCTAGATTTTCATCAGTTACTTTTAGCCAATTCCCAAATTCATGTTTTAACATTAAATCGCCTGCAAAAAGAAACAGAAAAAGCCAGAATAGCTAAGGCTGACTTTCGTGATCTTCAGCATAACTATAGCCGATTATTACAAAACGACAAAATGATTGCCTTGGGACAATTAGTAGCTGGGATTGCCCATGAAATCAATAATCCCATGAATTTTATTTATGGCAACCTCAATTATGCTATCGAATATTTTCAAAATATACTCTACATCCTGGAAAATTATAAACAAGAATTATCCTATGCTGACGCAATATCTGAAGCTAAAGAGAAGGGAATTGAAATAGAATTTATTCTGGAAGACTTACCAAAATTACTATCTTCCATGAAAGTTGGTGCTACAAGAGTAAATGAAATTGTCTTATCTTTACGTAATTTTTCCCGATTAGATCAAGCAGAAATTAAATTTGTTGATATCCATGAAGGTATAGAGAATACATTAATAATTCTCAAACATAGTTTAAAAGCTAGACCTGAGCGGTTAGAAATTGAATTAATTAAAGAATATGACAAATTACCATTAATAAAGTGCTATGCAGGGCAACTGAATCAGGTATTTATGAATATTCTTGCCAATGCTATTGATGCTCTTTCTGAAAGTGATAATTTAATTCTAAAAACCCGTAAAAATTTGCAAATTCGGATTCGCACAGAAATAACTAATGATAATTATGTTATTGTTCGCATTGCCGATAATGGTTCAGGCATTTCAGAAGAAGTCCAAAAACGATTATTTGACCCATTTTTTACTACCAAAGCTGTAGGCAAAGGAACAGGATTAGGATTAGGATTATCAATTAGCTACCAAATCGTAGTTGAAAAACATGGTGGTGAACTTTATTGTATATCTACTCCTGGAGAAGGTTCTGAGTTTATTATTAAAATCCCAGTTGTCTCGAATCACTCAGACGAAATACAGCAAACTTCAAAGTTTATGGATGAATTTGACTCAAAATAAACCGCAACCGATCATAATCATCTTTGAGTAACATACTCAGATGTCTTCCAGCTTTAATCAACCATTCTCGGTCAGTTTTTCGTAACTGATATATTCCCCGAATAGCGGCTGCGGCCAAAGAATCTACAGGCGCACCACTAATAAAAAGTAATGTTCGTAAAAAATCTAGTTCTTCTGTAAACTGAATAATTTCTTCTGCTTGACAATGATTAACAGCTTGGTGAATTTGTGGCGGACGAGGTGGCAAATATTGATACATTTTGCTGTTATTACTATTTAGAGATTTTTCTTTAAATCCCACAATCGCTGCTCGAAATTCAGTTTTGAGCATGGAAAATATTTGGGGTTGTTCCTCACGCAAAGCTTCTAAAGATAATCCTAGTGCAACTGCCCGATGTACAGAATCAATAGGCATCGTTGTGGCATGATAAACTACGGCATAAACTTGATTACCTGATTCTTCATCTACAGCACAAACCCAACTTCCAAAAGGTGGCATTGGTGGAAAACTCAAGTCTTCTGGTTCTAAACATTGAGCCAAAAATTCTGTAGTTGTGGTTTCAATTATCTCTGCAAAGTGATGGGAATGGCGATTGTCAATAGCAAACTGTGGTAAAGGTAGACGCATAAGCAATTAAAAATTATCAATTAAAAATTAAAAATGAATAAACATATTTTCTGAAGGTGCGATTAGTCAATAGTCTTAGTGAAAAACTAATAACCACTGACTAATAACTAAATTACTATTTCCCTTTTTTCTGGATTGTAGTTTCCACGGGTTCTAATTCTGTAAGACGGAAAGTAATTATTTTATCCCAATTACCACCTTCAAACAGTACAGCTACTTTACCATCACTAACTCGTTGGACAAGTCCTTCTGACCGATAATATGTATCAGCAGGATTTTTGACGCGAACAGTTGCTCCAGGTAGGATCATCATATTTACCCTTATTGGTTTCTTATTTCTAGCTTAATTGGTAATTGGTAATTGGTGATTGGTAATTCTATTCTTTCTCCTGCTTCTTGAACTCCTGACTCGGTGACTCCTCTTTAATAATACTTTTGGCGTTGACGATAATTAGCTACAGATTCTACTATACCGATGGCAATAAAGTTAGTCAGCATTGCCGAACGTCCATAACTCATCCACGGTAAGGGAATTCCCGCCACAGGTGCTAAACCAACTGTCATACCAACATTCACAATTAGTTGAAACACAATCATAGACAAAACACCAATAGCCAAAAGTGAACCAAAGTTATCTTTGGCGGTTTGAGCTACATGAAGCAAGCGGAAGCAAATCAAGAAAAAGACGGATAATAAAAGTAAACAACCCACAAGACCAAATTCTTCAGCAACAGCCGAGAAAATAAAATCTGTGTGCTGTTCCGGAACAAAATTCAGTTGAGTCATGGGACCTTTAAACAAACCCCAGCCCCAAACTTCACCAGCGCCAATAGCAATGCGAGATTGAATCAGGTGATAACCAGCACCAAGAGGATCATGCTCAGGGTTGATAAATACACTAAGTCGGTTTTTTTGGTACTCCTTTAATACATGATTCCAGGCAAAAAGGCCTAATTCGCCACCGAGCATATTTAGACAGAATGAAGCAATAGCAGCAATACCAAACCGCTTCCAAGGCAGACTAAACCAACCAACTAGTGCCATCACTACTGCCCATACTAAACCTAATATGCTTAATGATATGTCTTTAGATAACATTATGGGCGTTGATAATGGCCAAGATATACTAAATAATATTGCTGCCATTACCGGGGAAACCATGAGTATTAACCAGCCGGGGTTGGCATTTGCCCAGTACAACATTCCTAAAAATATTGCCCCAAATACCAGCGATGTTGCCAAGTCTGGTTGTAAAAATACCAATGCCCAAGGTACAACCGTAATTGCCAAGACACGGAAAACACTCTCTAGAGTAGAAGCAGTTCGCCTATGTAACAAAGCTGCTAAGGTAATAATTAATCCTAATTTGGCAAATTCTGAGGGTTGAACATTAAAACCCGCAATACTAATCCAACGCTGTGCGCCTTTGGCACTAGTACCAGCGAGCATGACAGCGATTAAACTAAAGTTGGTCAGCCCATAGATAAACCAATGCCACTCCATGAGGGTTTCATAGCGGCAACGAGCTAAAAATAAGGCGATTATTGTCCCAATAGCGGCTGTCAACCAGTGCCACCACCAGTCAGTTACAGGTTGCTTCAGTTCTGTACTCAGAATCATTAGCCCCCCGAACATACTAACAGCAACGGGGAGAAAAAATAGTAGCCCATCTATTTGTTGCCAGGGCTGAAGCCAAGATTGCCAACGCATTTTAGGGAACGAAGGTTTTAATAACATTGTGTGAGGAGGATGTTGGGCAGAAGGCAGGGGGCAGAGGGAGTTAGGGGGAGTAGGGGGAGTAGAGGAAGTAGGGGGAGTAGAGGAAGTAGGGGGAGTAGGGGGAGTAGGGGGAGTAGGGGAAGTAGAGGAAGTAGGGGAAAATTTTCTTCCTTCTTCCTTCTTCCTTCTTCCTTCTTCCTTCTTCCTTCTTCCTTCTTCTAAACTCCTGACTCCTGACTCCTGACTCCTGACTCCTGACTCCTGACTCCTGATCTTATGTCAAAGCATTAACTGATACTTTACCTGCTACAGTGAGAGCGATCGCTGTTAGGGCTTTGGCTGCGGCTGAGTTGGGTTCACCAATTACTATCGGCACACCAGTATCACCGCCAATCCGGGTAGAAATTTCTAATGGTACACATCCTAACAGAGGAACTCCCAATTCTGCGGCTGTTTTGGAACCACCACCAGAACCAAAAATGTCATATTGCTTATCTGGTTGATCTGGGGGAATAAAATAGCTCATATTTTCCACAATTCCCAAAACTGGGACATTTAACTGCTGGAACATCCGCAACCCCTTTCGGGAGTCCAACAAAGCTACAGTTTGTGGTGTGGTGACAATGACTACTCCTGCCATGGGGACAGCTTGGGTTAAAGTTAATTGAGCATCTCCAGTCCCAGGGGGCATATCCACAATTAAATAGTCCAGTTCTCCCCATTCGACTTGATAGAGAAACTGACGAATCACACCATTCAGCATGGGACCGCGCCAAATTACTGGCTGATCTCGATCAATCAAAAAGCCCATTGAAACCAGCTTGACACCATGATTAAAAGCCGGTTCGAGGATGTCTCCTGCTTCTGTAGAACGGACATTAATTTCGGAATCACTCAAACCCAACATTGTGGGATCATTTGGTCCATAAATATCTGCATCTAATAAACCGACCTTTGCCCCAGTTTGCGCTAAAGCCACGGCAATATTTACAGCCACTGTACTCTTACCAACGCCACCTTTACCGCTAGAAACAGCAATAATATTTTTCACCCCAGGTACGCCATTCCGGTCTGGTAAGCTTTTTTGCTGGGGTGTTTCTGCTGTTACTTCTATAATTACATCTGTGACATCAGGGAGTTTTTTAACAGCTTTTTTACAGTCTTCAACAATAAATTCCCGTAAAGGACAAGCGGGAGTGGTTAACACCAAAGTGAAACTAACCTTGCCACCGTCAATCTTGACGTTGCGAATCATATTCAGTTCTACCAGACTTTTGCGAAGTTCTGGATCTTCTACTGGTCGCAATACTTCCAGGACTGCGTGGGAATCTAGGACATCATACATAATGTGTTTACCGTTGCCGCTTACTATATAGCTTAAAAAATTTTCATTGACAGATACTAGAATCTTAACTTTATTGGGGCAGTTGTTGACACTCTGCGGTCTAAAGACACGCAGATTCTTTAAAACCTGCTTAAAAAGGATAGTCAATTATCCTCCTAGACGCTCAAGGCAACTACCAGTACGACAGGTATTGCAATTGCGCTTACTTTTGATTTTTTTTTGCTGCTTTTGTGAGTCCATCAATTTTTAATGTTAAACGCTCCATGATTTACCATTGCTTGTTTACCCAGGCTACGGCTATGCCGAGACGAGATAAATCAGGGGTTTCTCCTTAATAAAACACTTCTTGGCGTTGATGGTTATTCCTACTTGCTAATTAATTCTATCATGTCACGGCGAATAAATTCGCCGTTGGCACTTCCTCCACGCATCTATTGCCAAGTGGCTTCCGTGCCTTTCGTTCTATTTGGTGATTAGTCATTGGTCATTGGTTTCCTAATTTTGCCTATTGCTAAAAGCTCGACAATCCTTAAAAATCAAAGCAGCTATCATGTAGAGATTTTTTATGGGATTGACTCGTTTGACAAAAATCTGGGGAGGAATTGGCTGCTACCAGCCATATCTAAAGTTTTTGGATTTTCCATAAATAGCTAGATAGCCAATTTGTCACAATATGAGCAACTATTGGTAATAACAAGTTGCCACTTAATAAGGCACTATAACCAAGGATTATACCAATAATAGTTGCCCAAATTACATAAGGCCATTGTTGGGGACCGCTAAGGTGCAAAACTCCAAAACAAAGACTTGATACGATCACAGCGGTATGATCTCCACCTAAAGCGGGTAGCATGACACCCCGAAATAATAATTCTTCACTTAAACCGGGAAGTAATCCTAACCAGATTAAATCTGGTAAAGCTAGAGGTTTAAGAACCATTTCTAGATAATAATCGGCGCTTTTGCGATAGGGAGGGGAAAGGCGATAAGCTAAACCACTTAATATGGTAATAATTACACCTAAACTAATTCCTAATAATAAATCTTGTTCGCGCCAGTACCATTTAAAAAGGATGATATCGCCCCAACGTAACCATAATTTAGCAACTATCCAGAGAATAATTGCGGTTACACCCATTGCTACTAAGACTTGGGTGCGTGTTAAGTAGGGGATTTCTGGTTCTTGATTTTTTTGTTCAATCACAGGATTTTAGAAAAATAATTGGTAATTGGTAATTGGTGGTTAGTAATTGTTAATTGTTAATTGTTAATGAGGAAGGATTGATACCTGCTTTATGAGCGACTAATACGCCTACTGCTTCCAAATATGAGTTTACCTGTAAGGTTTGAATTTTTAACATAGAAGCAGGAACTTGGATCAAAGTTTTATTTTCTGCGACTGTAATTATTTGACATTGTTTATGACTTACACTCAATAAAGCACTATTTCCACAAGCGGTGGCGGGAACAATTAAAGCATCAACTTGATTTGCCCAGATATCAGTGGACAAAGAATTGTAATTTTTTGTATTAATGATAAATTGCGGGGCGTTACTCAAACCAACTAAAACACAAGGTAAGAAAGTATAGCCTAGTTCTTCAGCCGCTGCACGAGGGGATAAATTGGGGGACGCAGGGGCGGGAGAAAGGGCGGGAGCATGGGCGCAAGGAATTTTAAAGGTACGAACTAATAAATGACTAATGACGGCTTCTGCACCGGCTAGAGGGTCTACTCCTTGACCTTGACGATAGTTTTGGACTGCGGTTTCGTCCATATCTTCCGGGAACCGGGCAACAACTGCGATCGCTTCGGCTTTTTCTGCTATAATTAATTTCTCGGCAGCCCGTAATAAACTATCAGGATTCCCAATTGTTCCCCAACTTGCACCTGATGAAGAAGTTCGTAATTCTACGTTGAGCGGTGCGTCAGTAATCACATGATTTGTAATATTTAATCCTAAGGTTGCTCTGGCTGCGTCGGCTACCTGCAAGTGTCGCAGCATTAATTCCGGTTCAATAGCCTGGTCTAAAAGTAACCCGACTCTGTTACTACGGACAGGACGTAAGCCCCATTCTCCAGCCGCAAATTTATCTAAACCATATCCTTCGACATAGAAAGCGTTGGGAATATTCCAGTATAAACTTGCACCGTTCATGACATTGGGGTGAGTAATCAAGCGATCGCATACCTGTGATATAACTCTAGCTACTGGTAAGGCATCACCAGCATAACCGCCAATCGCTGCCCCAATGCCGGTGGGTATAATTAAAATTACGGTGTATGGTTTTTGAATGGGTATCACAGGTTTTTGTTTCGCGCAAAGACGCTAAGGAGCAAAGACGCAAAGAAGAAATTTAAGCGGTAACTACGGCTTCTACTGTTGCGATTTGTTGTTCTTCGTTAACAGCGGTAATAGACCAACGCAGGGGTTCACCTTGTTTTTGTAATTCGGCTGTAATGGCTTTTTCCAATTCTGTGGGGGTTTCTTGTAATTCGATTTCGGCGGTAATAAAGTGAGTTGTCATGATTCTAAATCCTTTGTATTTGTGATTTTGAGAATACAGAAACTTTTTAGGGATTGGTAATTATCAATTATTTACCTAGTACACAACGGCGTAAGTCAACTAACCATTAAAAATTCATGAAAAGCTTATACAATCTGCTTTTTTAATTTTTAATTGTTAATTTTTAATTCCGCCCTGCGGTACTACCCTTTCCCAAATTGTGCTTGATAAACGATGTCTTCTTTTTCTGTTTCAATTTTTAAATCAGAAAGAGGTTTAGCAACACAAAGTAGTGCATAGCCTTGTTTTTGCAAATCTGGACTTACACCCATACCATCTGCTTGCTCTACAGTTCCTTCTGTAACCAAAGCCGCACAAGTTGTACAAACACCAGCGCCGCAAGAAGTTGGTAGGTCTAAACCAGTAGCTGAGGCGGCGTTGAGAATAGTTTCATCTTCAGGAACTTGCAGAGTATATGTTGTACCTTGGTGGTTAATTTCTACGGTGTAAGTTTTGGACATATATAGCAGCAATTTTTGACAACAGACAAACATCTTATTCTACTTGATCATATATAGCAATCTTGTCTGATCTGAGAAAGTTTATCTTTTTTAATGACAGATAACTGATAAACGCGAACTTTCAGAACAGGATATTTGTACAAAATATATTTTACCTGCTTTGGTGCGTTCAAGGTGGGATATCACCAAGCAAGTCCGAGAACAGGTATATTTTACTGATGGTTGGATTTATGTTCAAGGGAATCAAACACGCCGGGGAAAGGCGAAAAAAGCCGATTATATTCTTTTGGACTAGATAACGCCAGGATTCTGGTTTAAGTGGCCTCGTTGAACCAGGAATCCCAGTGTCTTTAGACCGGGGAGTGTCAATTCACTCTCTCAATAAAAAGAGTGAAAATGTCAGAATCAGGATTTTTGATTGTTGTTGGGTTGATAAAATTTGGGAATTTTTTCTATCATCCTGTAAATCCTTAAATCTTGTAAATCATGATTCTGACAGATTAATCCTATTGAAAACGATAATTGCGATAGCCACGTTCACCATTCGCATCTCTTATGGATAAACCCGTAGGAATAGCATTACCTTGAGGATCTACTTTTACCCTCACTAAAATTGGTTGTTGTCTACCATTTCTGTTTTCCTGAACTTGTGAAATATCTTCATTAATCTGTTGTCTTTGTTCTTCAGGAATGAAATAGTTTTCCAACCCATAATTAATTAAACCGTTTTGATAATTACCTTTTAAAGCTACCTGATTATTAGATAAATCAACAGGGCGATTACTACTTACTCGGATAGGTTTCCAAGATTGGAGTTCATTCCTATCAAAAGATTGTCGTTCTTGCAAAATTAGATATAAGGTACTTCCTTGGGAAATTTGTCTACCTCTGCGGGAATTTCTTCGCAACCAATTATTCCAACCTGGTAATCTTCTCAAAGTTTCGGGACGAGAAATATTATAATCCAAGTTCAATGAAGAACCTCGGACAACATCATTAGGATTTATAGCTACAGTTTGCAAAATTACCGTCTTACCAGTCATGTCTGTATACATGGCTTGAGAAGGTACAGCCAAAATTAAACCTACTTGAACCAATAAAGGGGCAATTAATCGCCAAATCGGTAAAGGTTTATTAGCTTTCTGTTCTGTAGCAATAAGATAATCCCGAAAAGTTAACTTTTCAGAAAATTGCATTTCTGGGGTTGAGGTTTTTTTTGATTCAGGGAAGTCATTTTTCATGGGATTAATTTAGTAATTGGTAATAGATAATCGGAAAAAATACTTTTCCCATTACTGCTAATTTTTAGATAGGAATTTATCCGCAGAGATTTATATAGGGCTTGCTGAAAAAGTCTTTTCGTGAGGGCTAGGAGTCAGGAGTCAGG
>NZ_VIKY01000059.1:0-16944 GCF_009711925.1 Dolichospermum sp. UHCC 0352
TTTATCTTCCAAATGCTTCGCCCCTACTGACCACTGACGACTGACTCTTAATATATATTAGCTATAAGTTGCTACTTTTTTAGCTACAAGCCAAAGATTAGATACAGCATATTTCACATATACTACCTCTCTTGAAGCATCACAAGAACCTTTGAGGGTTTGTGTTTTTATATCATCTTTTACAAGTTTGGCCTGGTAAGTATAGAGAGTTCCAGAAGGTTGTTCAAAACTTAACTCACCTAAAATTGTCTGATTATCTAGGCTTTTCTCCAGAATTTTCCCTGTGACTTTATAGTTAAACCAATCCCAACCTAAACGCAGCATGAGTTCTCTTTCCAAAATTTGCAAGGGATTTGGTAAAATTCCCCAACCGCGATAAACTTTATTTAAACATTCTATATTTCCAGTTTGGGTAAGAATTGATTTAAAGGTATCTTGATCCAGAACTCCGTAATATCTGCCTTGGGGAAAATCTATGGCTGTGGGTGCAAATCTATGTCCACCAAAGTGACTTGATCTCCAAATTCTGAGATGATTTAACTGTAAATCAAAGATGGTATTTTGAGCATGAAAGTAAAAAGGATTGCCATATTTTGCACAACATTGATCATGGCTACCATGGGTACAAACTAATATATCTCTTGTGGTATTGGATGCTATTTCATCATCAACACTGACTCCAGTTAACCATTTCCTGACTACTCCTGCTACTTGTTCAATATTTGGTAATTTAAATTCTTGTTTTCGGTATCCGTTACTTGATCCCTTTTCTTGCTGATAAATTAATAAAGTTGTTTGTTCTTCCCTGTGTGTTTCATCATTAGCAATTAATAGAAAATGAATTGATAATTTAGCACGTTTGACATCTGCAACCAAAATCCGTAAATTATCTGGAACCCATTTAGAATTAAAGGCTTCAGAAACCCAAGGGGTAGGACATTCTACTAATATATAGGTTTGGTGGTTGGTAGCACTACCAATAACATCTTCTTGTATTTCTCGTGAATGATCAGCACAAAAAAAATTATTCATTGACACTTACTCAAATATATATTTTATGAACAATTGTTAACAAAAATCTAGGTAGACACTTTATCAAATTCTGATTTTTCCCAGTCTTTCCGGTTAAATAAATGCTCTTTCCCAAAATGTTAAGAATTCAAAATATCATTTTTTTTACATTTAACAGGGAGATTTTCGAGAATATCTGGAGCTAATTTATCGCTTTTTCGATTAGTATTCTTCATCCTTAGTCTTAATCGCTGAATTCTGAGATTTAAACTTTTCCCTAAATGATCTAAATAGAAAATCCGATCCTTTGTCTGTATACTTAATGACATACATTCACTAGCTTTTAAATTATAGCTAAATTTATCCATATTGCGAAATATTCTCAATTGATTGTGAAAAAAATATAAAGGCTACAAACTTTCTTTTGATCTAATCACGTATTTTGACTCTAACCCAACTCAATTGCTAAAGCAACTATTTTCTTAAATAAATTCTACAAAAATATATCTTTACATTAATTTATCCTTCATAAAAATTAATAATATTCATAATCTAACAAAAACCGATCATAAGTATCATTGGATTTACAAATGTAATAAATAAGATTATACATAAGTTACAAGAATAATTAATACAGAAATATTTTTATGCAGACAGTAAAGATGGTTTCATCGTGAACTACAACAAAATTGTGATTAAGTAATAATGGTGAATGGTTGTTTTGTCAATTCCCTATTTTTAATTATATGACATTAATTTTAGCTCTGGATTTTGGTGGCACAAAATTGGCAGCAGCAACAGTAAAGGGTGGTGCGAAGGAGTGGTTGTACCATGAATCACGGTTTTCACCCGCAAATGGTGATGCTTTGACTGATTTAGAAATTATGCGATCGCTCATTGATTCCGTGCTAAAAGGAAGGAAACCGGATGCCATTGGTGTCAGCTTCGGTGGTCCAGTAGATGCAACCACAGGCTTAGTCCGCTTATCTCATCACGTTCCTGGCTGGGAAAATGTTCCCCTCAAACAAATACTCGAAGAAGATTATTATACACCTGTCAGTATAGATAATGATGCTAACGTTGCTGCTGTTGGTGAACATCGCTTTGGGGCTGGACAAGGATATGATAGCCTATTTTATATTACAATTAGCACTGGTGTCGGTGGAGGGTGGATACTTGACGGCAAGCTTTGGCGGGGTGCATTAGGCATGGCGGGAGAAATTGGACACATGGTAGTAGATCCTAGAGGTCCCTTATGCTTATGTGGAAAACGGGGATGTGTAGAACGTTTAGCTTCGGGTCCCTACATGGCGCAAAATGCCCGGGAAATGCTGGAGAAAGAACCACCCAGTGCTAACGGCAAAGTCAGGGGAGACGTACTTAGGTATTTGACAGGTAATGATCTCAACTTACTTACAGGCAAAGTCATTAGTACCGCCGCAGCCAACGGAGATGAAATAGCACAAGAGGTATTATATCGGGGTGCTTGGGCGTTGGGAGTCGGTATTGGTAATGTAGCCAATTTGATGAATCCCCAACGGTTTGTTTTGGGTGGTGGTGTCACCAAAGCTGGGGATAATTTCTGGACTGTGGTGCGGAAAGTAGCTAGGGAAACCGCACTCCCAGAGGTGAATTTTGAGATTGTGCGGGCATTGTTGGGTGATGATGCACCTTTGTGGGGGGCTGTGGCTTTGGGTTTGAATGTGTTAGATTAAATTCTTTTTCTCACGCAAAGGCGCAAAGACGCAAAGAATAATCAAGAGTTTCCTTTAAATATTCGCTTGTTGTCTTTGATAAAGTGACCAGTACAAACCTTTTTGTTTTAAGAGTTCTAAATGTGTTCCTCGTTCGGCTATTACTCCTTTTTCCATGACTAATATTAAATCGGCTCGTTTGAGGGGGGCAAAACGGTGGGCAATTAAGAATACTGTGCGGTTAGAGGAAACATTTTTGAGGTTTTGTAATACTTGTTGTTCGGTTTCACTATCTAAGGCGCTGGTGGCTTCATCTAATATGAGAATTGGTGCAGACGTTAGAAATAATCTGGCTAATGCTATGCGTTGTCTTTGTCCTCCAGATAATGCTGTTCCTCTTTCTCCTACGTTGTTTTCATAACCGTAAGGTAGTTGACTAATGAAGTCATGGGCTACTGCTAATCTGGCTGCTTCGACAACTTGTTCGGAGGTAATATCTGGATTTCCTAATGTGATGTTTTCTAAGATTGAACCATTAAATAAAAAGTCTTCTTGGAGAACTACACCTATTTGTTGTCGTAAGGATGCTAAGTCAGCACTTTTGATATCAAATCCATCAATTAGAATCCGTCCTGATTCAATTTGATAAAGTCGTTGAATAATTTTGGAAAGGGTACTTTTTCCTGAACCACTTCTGCCAACAATGCCTACAAATTGTCCGGGTTCAACATTAAAAGAAATTCCTTTTAATACTGGTTCGGTGTTGGCATTATAGCGAAAGAAAACTTGATCAAAGTTGACTTCACCTTTGAGGGGTGGTAATACTAATCCTGTTCCTGCTTCTGTTTCTGGGGCAGCGTTGAGAATATCACCAATTCTATCTACTGATAATAGAACTTGTTGGAGATTTTGCCATAACTGCACTAGCCGTAATAGTGGGCTGGTCACTCTTCCTGATAACATTTGGAAGGCGATTAATTGACCAATTGTTAGTTGATGATCAATTACTAATTTTGCCCCAACCCACAGGATGATTAAGGTGGAAAAGTTAGTCAGAAAGTCACCAATATTACTACTAATATTGGATGTAGTTGAGGCTTTAAAACTGGTACGAATAAACCGGGCAAATAAACCTTCCCAGCGTTCTCTTGCTATTGGTTCGGCTGCATGGGCTTTAACTGAATGAATGCCGGTGATTGTCTCGACTAAAAATGATTGACTGTCCGCACTGCGGTTAAAGGTTTCATTTAGCCAATTTCGCAAAATTGGTGTCGTGACGATGGTTAAAGTCGCAAATAATGGTAATACGGCTAAGGCTACAAATGTCAGGGGAATGTTGTAATAAAACATCAATCCCAGGTAAACTACAGCAAAGATACTGTCAAGAATGACGGTTAAGGCTGTACCTGTGAGAAATTGGCGAATTTGTTCTAATTCCTGGACTCTAGCGACTGTATCGCCCACTCTCCGCGACTCAAAATAAGCTAAAGGTAAACGCATTAAATGGCGAAAAAGTTGGGCGGATAAACTCAAATCTAAACGCCGGGCTGTGTGGGTAAATATGAATAGCCGCAGCATACCCAGAATAGATTCAAATGTCGCCACTAGCAAGAGAGCGATCGCCATCACATCTAAGGTGGCTAAACTCTCCTGTACCATCACTTTATCAATGATGACTTGAGTAATTAATGGTGACGCTAATCCCAATAATTGCAAGGTAAATGAAGCTATTAAAACCTCACCTAACAAACCCCGATATTTCCAAACTGCGGGAGTAAACCAAGCTAAATTAAATTTCTCTTGTTGGGAAATTAATTCAGCTTGCCATAATGTCCCATTCCAACAATTTTCTACTACAGATTGCGGTAATTGTTCACAACTATAATCAGGATTTTGGGGATTAGCAATAATTAAATAATTGCCTTTCATTTGATATGCTACTACCCAATTTAATTGGTTATTTTTACCTTCCTGATTACTTTGATTCCACAACAACAAAGCGGGAAAAGTTAATTGGCGTAAATCACTCCAACTAACCTGCAATTTCCGCAACACTAACCCTACTTTTTCCGCAGCTTCTACCAGATTTTTGGGTTTTTGTCCCCGCAGTTGGCGTTGTACCCATTCCAATTGCACAGGATTTTGTAAATGTTGTGCCACCATTGTTAAACAAGCTGCACCTGTATTCCCACTTCCCACAAAGGGATAATTGGAAATTATCGGTGGAGAAGGTGGGGAAGGAGGTAGAGAAATGGGAGAATTAGCAACTGGTAAAATGGCTTCTGTTTCCTCTACCTCTAGTGAATTTGTCCAAAATTCATCAATTTGAGAATTGACAAACTTTTTCCATACAGCCGAATTCCAACACACTACTACTACTTCCTTGCTGGTAGCGATAGCTTTACAATCAGCAAATATTTGTTGACAGTTACCAAACCAATCTCCTGTTTGTAAAGTAGCTACAGTTTTATTTTCTTCTTCTTCTCGTAACCGGACTTTACCAGTGACAATGAAGAACTGATAACTTCCCTCGTCAAAGGCATCACCACCTAATTTTTGTGACCAAATTTTTTCGCCAAGTTTGTAATTACGAATTTCCGCTTGCTGTTTTAATTCGCTTTTTTCTTCAGCATTTAGCCAGGATAGCGGCGGTTCATTCCAGGGTAAATTGTTTAACACATTTATTAGTTAAAATTGATTATTGAAATGTTTTAATCTACTTGAATTCTGACTGTAAGATCCTGAATTTTATCCCCTAGCCATTTCTCAAATAGCTCATTTTTTAGTGATTGTTGTAATTGAGGATCTTCTAAAGATGCTGGGAGAATTTGTTCTAATCTAAATAAGGCAAAACGTCCTTCTATGTCTATGGGATTGATCAATTTTCCTGGGGTGGTTGCGTCTACAGCCGCACGTAATACATCTGGGATAGTTCCCCGACTAATTGGTCCCATCATGCCATTGAATACTCGTTCATCTGCTAATGAATACTCTTTTGCTAGTTGTTCAAAACTACTTCCTTCTTCAATTTGAGTTTGTAGTTCTTCGGCTAATTCCCGACTATCAACTAGAATCCGTGAAAGGATGACTCTATCTAAGTAAATCTTCCTTTCAATAAAGTATTCTGGTAATTTTGATTCTGTGACTAATGCTTTGAGTTTCTCTAATTGAAAGCTAAAGGTAATAGATGTATGAAAAGTTGTATAATCTGTACTATTACTTATTAGCCATTCTTGAAATTTTTGTGGATCAGTTAGTTGATTTTTTAAGCGAAAATCAATAATTGTCTGTTCAATTAATGCCGAACTAATTTCGATATCTGTTCTGGTATTAATTTCTTGTACAATTACGTGCTGACGCAAGACATCACCAATAAAATTCCCCAGTTTACCCGATATTTGTAGATATTTAACTACTTCAGCGAGGGCAATTCCTTGGTCATTTACAGTCAAAAAAGATGAAGATTCCATGAAGTAATTCTGAGCATAAAACTAAAACATCTATAAGACTTTCCATTAAATAATAGAGAAAACAGTAGGGAATGATATCTAGGAATAATAAAGATTCGATAAATTAAATATGTAATTAATATTTGGTGATCAAATATTCTAATTTTTTGATTAATAGTGAACTCAATGATTTTAGATGATTACTATTTTTTATCTGTAAGCAATATGACCAAAATCAAAATGATTTTGCTGTCACTCAATCCAACATCAGACATTAGAGGTATGTTAAAGAAAGTGCTAAACTATCTCTATCTGGGTATATTTTCTTCAACTTACAACCAATTTCCATATAAAGTTTTACTATCGTTTTTATACTTCCAATCTTGTTTGGTAATTGTGATAAAAATATCTTGTATTCCTGTAACCTTTTAGCTAACCTGCAACTTACTTAATTTAAGTTAATTTCATGACCAATCCCCGTCAAGTGGCTTTTATTGCTCTCAAAGAAGTTCATAAAGGAGCTTATGCTGATGTTGCTTTAGATAGAGTGCTACAAAAGTTTAAGTTACCCGACAATAATCGGCGGTTAATGACAGAATTAGTTTATGGGAGTGTGAGAAGACAACGCACCCTTGATGCTATCATTGAGCAACTTGCTACTAAGAAAATTCAGCAACAGCCAAAAGACCTCCGCACCATTTTACATTTGGGTTTTTACCAACTGCGTTATCAAGAAAGAATTCCCGCTTCTGCGGCTGTAAATACTACTGTTGAATTAGCAAAGGAAAATGGTTTTCCTGGTTTAACTGGTTTTGTCAATGGTTTATTACGTCAATATCTCCGACTTGCAGAAAAATCTTCAGAACCGCTAAATTTACCGGAAAATCCGGTCGAAAGATTAGGTATTTTCCACAGTTTCCCTAATTGGATTATTGAAGTTTGGTTAAAAGAATTGGGTTTTGAAGAAACAGAAAAACTCGCTAATTGGATGAATCAAACCCCGACAATTGATTTACGGGTAAATATTCTTCGCAGTTCTTTAGAAGAGGTACAATCAGCTTTTGAATCTGCTGGTGTTTTAGTCAAACCCATTCCCCATTTACCCCAAGCTTTACGATTAATTGGTCATAACGGGGCAATTCAAAATCTACCTGGTTTTAATGAAGGTTGGTGGACTGTCCAAGATAGTAGCGCTCAATTAGTTGGTCATTTGCTTGACCCTCTGCCGGGGAATGTAGTGATTGATGTTTGTGCGGCACCAGGGGGAAAAACTACCCATATTGCCGAATTAATGGGAGATAAAGGCAAAATTTGGGCTTGTGATCAAACTGCTTCCCGGTTACGCAAATTAAAAGAAAATGCCCACCGTCTAAATTTACAATCTATCGAAATTTGTGCAGGAGATAGTCGCAACTTACCGCAATTCTACGATTCTGCTGACCGTGTATTAGTTGATGCTCCTTGCTCCGGTTTGGGGACTATGCACCGTCACGCTGATGCGCGTTGGCGACAAACACCAGATTCTGTGCAAAAACTTTCCCAACTCCAAAAAGAACTCCTATCACATAATGCAGGTTTTGTCAAGGCTGGTGGTGTTTTAGTTTACGCAACTTGTACGCTGCATCCAGCGGAGAATGAACAGGTAATTACGGAGTTTTTAGCCGCAAATCCCCATTGGCAAATTGAACCTCACTCTTTTGATTTATTTAATGATACTGCTCCTGGTTGGTTAAAAGTCTGGCCTCATCAACAGGATATGGATGGTTTTTTCATGGTGCGCTTAAGAAAAACTCAGGATTTCGAGTGAATACCAATACTGATTGTAAGATTTAACAGTTTTGCGTAATTCCCCACCCTCAATGTACTCCTCTCCCAATTGGAAGAGTTGAGCAAGTCTAGTGCAACTAATCCAGTAGCCTACACTACACTGCTCAAACAAATTCAAACGCTTTACCGTTTTTGGGTTGACCTACAGAATTAGGGAGGCAGGAGGCAGGGGAGAATATTTCTTGCCTATTGCCTATTGCCTATTACCTACTCTTTTTCAACCTTGGGGATAATGTTGGGACGATCTTTATTTTCCCAACCGGGGGGACGTTTGGAGTTGTACCAAGCAATTGAACCGATGGTGACAGCAGCGATAAAACCCACCACATACACCAAAGTAAACGCTAAGGGAAAGTGATTTCCAGTGTCTAGCACTGGGACTTGGAGCAATAAATAACTCATGATTATATTCGGCTAATGTAGGTTACAGTTCTTCATAAAGTATAAACTCAGCGAATCCCCTACATCTACCCTAGGAAAAATCTTTACGGTGAAGAATTGGGCTTGAGTCTTTCCCTCCAGGAAGGTTGTGATGATGAAGATCCTTGAGAATTATTCTCTACAGGGGAAGATGACTTTACCTGACCTGATTCTTTGCTGCTCCTGCGTCGTGAACGAGATGATTTAGGAGTAGAGTCGCTATTAGATTCTTCCCTGCGATTGCTTCGTCTTCTGCTAGAGGAAGCCAGTGGATCATTATTTTGTTGACTATAGCGTCGTTTCCGTCTTGGTCTACGTTCTGATGAATTTGCCGAATCTTCCGACTGATTATTGGTTCTTCTGCGTCTGCGTCTGGTTGATGAATCAGAATTGTCGGTATTGTCCTCATCTGATTTTTGATCATAATCATCAACCGATTTATGGAGAATTTTTTTCGGTTTGAGAGGTTGGGCTTTGATAGTACCTTTGCGATTTTCTAAATTAGGTCGGGGTGGAAATTTTTCTACCGGCATTCCCTCTACGGCTTTTTCCATAAATTCATGCCAAGCATAAGCTGCACTACCACTATTACCATAGGTAGGGGTGTTATCATCATTCCCTAACCACACCCCAGCCACTAACTGAGGAATATAACCAATAAACCATAAATCACGGGATTCATCGGTAGTGCCTGTTTTGCCGGCAACTTGTCTATCATCTAATTGAGCCGCAGCACCAGTGCCATCGGTGACAACATTTCTTAACATCCAAGTCATGATGGCGCTAGTATCAGGATCTAAAACTTGCTTAGATTCATATTTGGCTGACCAAATGACATCTCCTTCGCGGTTGAGAATGCGCCGAATGCCATGAGCTTCTATATAATTTCCTTGGTTGGTAAATGTACCATAGGCGTTGGTTAATTCTAATAAGTTGACTTCATTAGAACCAAGAGCCAAGGAATAGTTAGGTTTGAGTTCTGACTTAATGCCCATGTCATGGGCAAGTTTAATGGTGGGTTCAAAACCTATTTCTATTAAGAGTTTTACCGCAATTGTATTGATAGACTTGGTGAGAGCGTCTCTGATATTTAACCAACCAGAGAATTTGTTATGGGAATTTTTTGGCTCATAACCATCTATTGATAAAGGTTCATCTAAATAACTATCGTAGGGACTTTTACCAGTAGCGATCGCTGTAGCATAGACGAAACCCTTAAAAGTAGATCCTGGTTGTCGTTGGGCTTGAGTTACACGATTAAACTGGTTTTTGCTAAAGTCTTTACCACCTACCATGGCCTGAATTTCCCCACTCCGAGGATCTATGGCAACCATGGCCGCTTGTTTAAAGTTTTGCCACTGACCTTCATTTTTTAATATTTTAGCAACTGCGGCTTCTGCTGCTTGTTGGGAAATGGGGTTTAAGGTTGTTTCTACTACTAAACCACCACTAGCTAAGACATCAGCGCCCAGGTACTTGGGCAGTTCTTTCTGAACATAGCTAGTAAAGTAGGGAAAATTAACTTGTAACCGTTTGGGTAAACTGCTGTTAACTGTTAATGCTTCTTGTATAGCTGCTTGTTTTTGTTCCGGTGTAATTATGCCATCTTCTAGCATCCGCTGTAACACCAAATTTCGTCGTTCTGTAGCTATTTTGGGGTTTTTATCGGGTCCATAGACGTTAGGTGCAGGAGCTAAACCAGCCAGGGTGGCCATTTCTGATAAAGTCAGTTGATCTACGGATTTACTAAAGTATACCCAAGCCGCATCTCCGACACCGTAAGCTCCAGAGCCTAAATAAACGAGATTTAAATAACGTTCGAGAATCTGATCTTTAGTCAATTGTCGCTCTATTTTTTGGGATAACCGGACTTCTTTGAGTTTACGCCAAAAGGTTTTTTCTGGTTTAAGGAAGAGAATTCGCGCTACTTGTTGGGTGATGGTACTACCACCTTCTCCTATATTTTGCGATCGCAAATTATTGATAACTGCTCTGGCAATTCCTTGGGGATCAAATCCATTGTGTTGATTAAATCTTCTGTCTTCTGAAGCAATAAAAGCTTTTTTTAAAGTATCTGGTATTTGCTCTATTTTCAGCACTTCTCTGGTAGCTTCTCCCTGCTGTTGTAGAACACTACCATCACCAGCTTTAATTGTCAGAGTTTGCTCTCGTACCAATGCTCTGAGTGCAGACTGATCTGGTAAATTTTTATCTATTTCTAAGATTGTGTAATGGAAAGCAATGATCCCACTACCAACACCTAACCCAGCCCAAAACCAAAAACGACGATAAAAGGGTTTATCGCTGCTGGCAATTTTGCCCAAGATTCCCGATGATAGAGTTGTCATCTGGGTGATTAACTGCTTTGCCTTCACCTGCATTCTCGGTAGTAAGTTTTCATTTGTGGACTCGTCATTTTGTTGATGATTACCTAATGGCAATGGCAGTTTCTCCTGTTTGGTTTGAACGCAACATTTCTGCGTTAATATAATAACCCATATAATACCTCATAAATCATTAACTTAATTCAGTGGTAATATATGTTTTCTACAAAGCTATATTATTGATATTAATATCATTTATGACAATTAAATCATGCAATTTTTGCATAAGAGAACTCCGAAAATCACAGAATCATCATGAATTTTCCTCCCTGTGTCTCCCTGCTCCCTTCAGTTCAACAATTAACTAGGAGTCCGATAGAATGCTAAACAATGCGGCTAGAACTGCGATCGCTCTCGGTAGTAACATTGGCAATTCCCAAGGCATTTTAGCAGGAGCTTTAGAAGCTTTAGCTCAAACATCCGGCATAACTATAGAAGCCAAATCGAGTTGGTATCGAACTAAAGCCATAGGACCAACTCAGCCTGATTACTTAAATGGTTGCGCGATCTTACTTGTGCAAATGTCACCACAGACTTTATTACAACAACTACTAACAATTGAACAAAAGTTTGGGCGTGAGCGTCAGGAGCATTGGGGGCCACGCACCCTAGATTTAGATTTGTTATTATATGATGACTTAATTTTACATCAGCCAAACCTGCAAATTCCCCATCCCCGCATGACTGAACGAGCTTTTGTTTTAGTTCCTTTAGTAGAAATTGCTCCAGATTGGATAGATCCTATATCTCAAAGAGTAATTCGAGATTTACTGCTAGAGATAGACACGAATGATGTACATTTATTGTAGCGGGTGAAAAAATTACCATTTTTGCCACCCAAAAAGAACTGATAACCACAAAAAACCCCCGTATACGTTCTCTGTATTCACAGACGGTAGAATTTTACTATGCCATTAGGTAGAGAATTACCACAGTTGCTGAAGCAACACTTATTTTATAAAGGACGCAAATTTAACTTTGAAGTTAATCGTTTGCGTTTACCCAACAAATCTGAAGGGGAATGGGAATGTATTCGTCATCCCGGCGGTGCTTTGGCTATACCCATAACCGCAGAAGGTAAGCTTGTACTTGTGCGTCAATATCGGTTTGCAGTCCAGGGAAGACTGTTAGAATTTCCAGCGGGAACTGTAGAACCCAATGAAGATCCTTTAGAAACAGTTAAACGGGAAATTGAAGAAGAAACTGGTTATCATGCTCGTCAGTGGGATAAGTTAGGAGAATTTTTTCTTGCTCCTGGTTATTCCGATGAAATTATCTATGCTTTTATTGCTAGAGATTTAGAAAAGCTGGAAACACCACCAGAACAAGATGAAGATGAAGACATAGAAACAGTATTACTAACTCCTGAAGAATTGGAAAAAGCCATTTTGACAGGAGAACCTGTAGATGCTAAATCTATTGCTAGTTTTTTCCTGTTGCGTTCATTTTTAAAGTAGGGAACAGGGGGCAGGGAGAAGAGGCTATAATTATCGGGAATAACTACCAGCGTAATCGCGGATACGATAATCTGTGGCTTGAGCTAAAACTTTTTTAGTTGATGCAAATTCTCGTAATTGTCCCACATGATTTTCATTGTATTGAAATAAAGCTGTAAAATCTGCGAGACGAGAGACTTGCTGGATGTTTTGAGAGATAAATATAATTGTCAGTTCAGAACGCAAACACTCAATTAGTTCTTCAATTTTTGTGGTGGTAATGGGATCAAGTCCACAACAAAGCTCATCCATCAGAATAACTTGAGGTTTAACGGCTAAAGCGCGAGCAATGCACAACCTTTGTTGTTGTCCACAAGAGAGTTCCAAAGCTGGTTTATAGAGCTTATTTTTGACTTCTTCCCAAATATCCGCAGATTTAAGAGCTAACTCGACAATTTCATCTAATTCTGATTTTGGTCGCCAGCCAATTAATTTTACACCGTAAGCAACGTTATCATAACTGCTCATGGGAAAAAGATTGGGTTTGGAGTAAATTGTACTAATTTGACGACGGAGACGATTGAGATTAATCCGCCGTTCATAAATATTTTGCCCAAAAAATTCGATTTTTCCTTGGGTTTGGACTTCTCCCTCTAAGTCACTCATGCGGTTGAGAGACTTCAAAAAAGTAGATTTCCCGCAACCACTAGGTCCCATAATGGCAATAATTTTATTTTGGGGAATATCCATTGACAGATTTTCCAGAATTTTTTGCTTATTGTAGTAAAAACTAAAGTTTTTGACACTTATGGCGGGAATTATTTTACTCATATTCAAGAATAAGGATTTAAGAGGAAGAAAGAAAAAAGCCGAAAATTTGGCATCAGAATACTTGTAAAACTTGATATTTGCTTATAACCTAAATTATGCCCTCTATTGATCTACAATGCTGCGTTTAATTAATGTAAAAAAGGTAAATTAACCATGATACAGCGGTTTATTTTCATCATTACTACTATCATTGTCTGGCATTTGTGTATTTCTAACACATTAGCCAAAGAAAAAAAAATTGAAGATTTGGATAAGTTCCCTCCTAGTCCCTTAGAAATAACTATAACTGACCCGATATTGCCAAATTTACCAGATAAACGGGAATTAACATTAACAGAATTGGAAAAATTAAAGACGGATTTAGATGGATTAAATCAAGAGGCACAGGTGACACTACAAGGAGAAGATAAAAAGAAAGCCTTTGAGATTTGGAATCGTGAACTAAGATTGAGACGCTTTTTAGGCACATTGTCTGAGGTAGAAGCGTTATCAAGAGTGGGAGAAATCGCTTGGAATCAAAATGAACGGGAACAGGTGCGATATATTAGTCAGCGATTACAAGTAATTCAAAGCGAGATAGGAAAACAGAAAAGTACCGATTTACAATTATGGCAATCCCTGGGGAAAGCTTATCAAAAAATCCGGTTTCCTAAATTGGGAATATTGGCTTATGAACAAATTTTGATCTTAGTAAAACAACAACAAGATTCATCTGGAGAAATGGAGACTTTAAAAAATATTGGAGAATTACATTTAAGTTGGTTTGATTATCCCCAAGCTGCTAATACTTACCAAAAACTGTTAGATTTAGCAATTAATCAGGGTGATAAAACTAATGAATTAGGATATTTACAACAGTTAGCTTATATCTATTCCCAAGGAAAACAACCACAAGCAGCAATAGATATATTAAATAAATTAGTCCAAGTTTATACTCGTGAACAAAATTTGAGTCAAATTCCAGCTTTGAAATTAGCGATAGCTGCAAATTATGAATCTCTAGCTCAAAAAGATCCCAATTTAAAACAACAGGCTTTTGATAATTATCAAGCAGCTTATACTGGTGCATGGCAATTAGAACAATACGCTAAAGCTGGAGAAGCATTAGAGAAATTAATTACTTTTTATCGTTCACAAAAACAGATAGATGCGGCTTTACAAACTAGCCAAATTCTCATAGAAACACAAACATTAGCTAACAATTCTTATGGTTTAATGTCAGCTTATGACCAAATTGGTGACTTATATTTAGAACGCCGAGAATCTACACAAGCATTAACAGCATTTCAGAAAGGATTAGAAATAGCTCAACAACTTAAATATCAAGAATTATACTTTACTCAAAAAATTGAAAAGTTAAAACCTGAGATAAAAATGTAGAGAATATCAAGATAAATAAAAAAGTCCGCTAACGCGGACTCTGGACATTGGATAAGGTTAAGTTGTCACCAAGAGAGCCTACAAGATGTTAGACTTATTTATATTTTTACTAATTGATTTGAGAAAATCAAGTGGTTTGATTTAAGAATTAGGACATAATTCCGATATTTATGTCTGAAAAAAAAGGAGTTTATTGATGATTATTTTTACAGATGGATATCTCCCATTGCTTAAAAAGGTGAGGAATCTGAGAAATTGCGGACATAACTAAGATTGTTTTGTCTAAGAGGATGCTTGAAAAGTCTTTGGTCATGTATCCAAAATCTTGATATCCCCCTAAATCCCCCTTAAAAACGGGAGTTAGGGGGGATATTGATACAACTGAGCGATAATTCTCCTCCATCTCCTGTGGCTCTGTTGCTTAACCTAAGCTACAATTTTTTCACCAATCACTAATGCTATTTTCATCCCAAACTTGCAATTTCAATTCTTGTAAATAGGTTAACCCATTGTGAATTTGTCCATTTGTTCCTTGTAAATCTAAATCAAACCAACCATCACCTACAGCATCCTGTCCGAGAATTGCGGCTTTGATATTCACAGTCAAGCCATATTCTGAAACTAGGCGAGAAATTACAGGTTCTTGATGATGATCTTGGGGAATTCTGACGCGAATTCGCTTGTTTATCAGGGTATTTTCACTACTCATAACCACCTCTAAGATGTAATTTAATAGTTGTCTAGAAATTACCTATTACCCATTATTCAACTTCTTTAATTTCAGTTTTTCGTTCTATGATTTCCTTCAGAATCAAGGTGATAACTGCCAGAAATGCTAACAATACAGCAGCAGAAAAAGCAGCTTCTGTTTCATATTGTTTGTAAGCATCTTCCACAAATAATGGTAAAGTCTGGGTTGTATTGGCAATGTTACCAGATACCACAGAAACTGCACCAAATTCACCCATGGCTCTGGCATTTGTCAAGATTAAACCGTAGAGTAACCCCCAACGAATACTCGGTAAAGTTACCCGCCAAAAAGTTTGCCAATCGTTTGCACCTAATGTTCTGGCAGCTTCTTCCTGATCTTTGCCAAATTCTTCTAAGACAGGAATTACTTCTCTGGCCACAAAAGGCATACTCACAAAAGCGGTAGCCATAAGCATCCCTGGAAAAGCAAAGACAATTTTAATATCATGGGCTTGTAACCAAGGACCAAACCAGCCCTGTCTCCCGTACAATAAGACTATCATTAGCCCAGCGACGACTGGGGAGATGGAAAAGGGCAAATCAATGATACTGAGAACTATAGCGCGTCCAGGGAATTTATGTCGAGCGATCGCCCAAGCCGCGCATAATCCAAATACTGCATTTACAGGGATAGAAATCGCAGCTAGTAATAAAGTTAACCAAGCTGCGTGGAGAAATTCCGGTTTTGCCAGGTTAGATAAAAATGGTCCAGTTCCCTTTTTGAAAGCTTCAAAAAAAACATTAATAGCTGGAATATATTGAACCAGAAATAGGTAGGAAATTGCCACGCCAATTAAAACTGCCGGTACCCAACTCTGTTTTTTTGGTTTTCTGATTTTATCTATTGTCATATCTTCTTGCCCAAGCTTGTAAGAAATTAATTGCTAATAACATTACCAAAGAAATTCCTAATAAAACCACACCAATTACAGTTGCACCAGCATAGTCATATTGTTCCAACCGCTGGAAAATTAACACAGGTGCAATCAAATCTTTATAGGGTGTATTAGAAGAAATAATTACTGTTGAACCATACTCCCCAACTGCGCGGGAAAAACCCAAAGCTACACCAGTTAAAATTGTCGGAAATAAAGGCGGTAAAATCACTTTCCAAAAAGTTTGCCATTCAGAAGCACCTAAACTCCAAGCAGCTTCTTCAATTTCCGATTCCATTTCTTGCAGAACAGGTTGCACAGTTCTTACTATAAAGGGTAACGATATAAATATCATTGCCACTCCTACCCCCAAGCGAGTAAAAGATACCTTAATCCCCATTGGTGCTAACAATGAACCCAACCAACCATTCTCACTGTAAACTGTTGCCAGTGTTAAACCTGCTACGGAAGTTGGCAAAGCAAAGGGTAAATCTACTGTGGCATCAATAATCCGTTTCAAAGGAAAATCGTAACGCACTAATACCCAAGCAATCAAAGTTCCAAACACACCATTCAGCAAAGCTGCAAATAATGAAGTAACAAAGGTAACATTATAAGTTGCTAATGCTAACTCGCTGGTGGCAATTTCCCAAAACTTCGCAGGAGCTACCGTACCAGCTTTGAGAAACATGGCCACAATGGGAATAAATAACATCACAGTTAGATATCCCAAAGTAATCCGCCAAGTCCAAGGAAGATGAATCAAATTATCTACAAATACCTTCCAAATGGGAGGTTTAATATTAGTTTTTACAGCCGCAGATTCAGTCATAATTTTGTTAGTTGTCAGTTTTCAGTTGTTAGTAGGGGCGAAGCATTTGGAAGAT
>NZ_VIKY01000005.1:0-2179 GCF_009711925.1 Dolichospermum sp. UHCC 0352
ACGTCGGTATAAGCAAATCCGCGAGGAAATAGATTTTTAATTAATTGGAATCCTAGCTTTCATCATGAAGGTTAGGATCTATTTCATTTTTTTCTGTGCTACCGCCTTTTGGTTTTGGTCTTTAGTAGTAGTTTCATGATGAAATATATTGCTCAAACAATTGAAGCTCATGGTGTATCTGTTGAAGAAACCAGATATGAGCCAGAATATCCAGAACTATATTCTCAGAAAATTGCTTGCTTTACAGGTCATAGAAAAATCCCTGATATCACCAAACAAATCAACATAGCAATTGACTTAGCTTTAGACATGGGGATAAATCATTTTTTTGTTGGTATGGCTTTAGGTTCAGATCAATTGGCTGCAAAGGTTTTAATGAGTAGAAATTTACCTTGGACGGCTGTAATCCCTTGCGCTAATCAATCAGAATTGTGGAGTTTGCAGCATAGGAAAGAAAGCGATTTTCTTCTCAGATATGCAGAAAATCAAGTAATCCTTAGACCCAACTATACCGCAGATTGTATGCACATCAGAAATAGATACATGATTGATCATTCTGATGTCTGCATTGCAATCTATGACGGAAGATTTACAGGTGGAGCTTTCAAAACTTATTGCATGGCAGTTAAGAAGTTTATGTCTGTGATTAAAGTGCATCCAAAAACGAAAGAAGTCTCGATTTATCAACCACCAAAACCAAATCATACTCAATTTAGTTTGTTTTAACCATTTCTAATTTTAATACTCCTAATTCTATTCACAATAGAGTTAGGGGTTTTGTTATGCAAATCCATCAGGAGAAATAAATGCTCAAATCAGCAAAACTTACAACCACTACAGGCTATACATGGAAAACCTCAATCAGTGCAACGGCATCTTATGAATCAACGATTGAGTATTTTCTAGGAAAATATTTCGCTGTAGGAATTTACCCTATTGAAAATTTAGAAAAAGTTGTGAAAGTTGAGATTTTTGACGGTAAAACAATGGTGGTATCTGAACTTTGATAGCTTTATTTTTTCAGTGCTACCGCTTAGTGGTTGTGTTCATGATTGTATTATCTGGATGAAAGAATAATGACTTGTAACGGATACTCAAATGACGAGACTTGGCAAGTTAGTTTATGGATTGAAGATTGTGATTTGTCAGAACAGGAATTGAAAGATAGTTTCTTAAATCTCAAAAATGAAATATTCAAAGAAAAATCGCAATATAACAGATTTTGTAGTGCGTTAGAAGACCTACTTACTGAGTCGCTTAATGTGGTGAATTGGAAACAATTAACAGAACTAAATGGGATTGATAGCGACGAAGACGATACAGAAAAAGATGATGACTGTGATGAATGATGGTAGATGGGAAGGTTGGAGAAATTACGAAACTTATGTAATTTCAATGTGGATAACCAACAATGGATTACCTTGTGAATCATCTGCAAGTGAACTAGAGAAATATTTTGAATCCTTGAAAAATCACTTCTTAGAAAATAAAGATTCAATATTATTTCAACCATTAACTTATTTACTTACAGCAAGTCTTGAAGAAATTAATTGGCAAGAAATAGCTGACGAATTTAATATCAAAGAGGATGAATAATGACAACTGAATTTTTGAATCAATTGGCAAAAGCCTACTGGAATATGGATTATTATGATTTTCTCTTCAGAACTAGCTTTGTAGATTCTGATTATGCCAGGGAGAAATTTCAATCTTTTCAAGCTGGTTGCAAGAAACTACTTGAGTTTGACCATGAAACTTTAGAATCAATTCTGGCAATGTCCACGTCTGACCAGAATAAATCTGAATTGAACTCATGAAAAATGAAGGGTTAGGATTGCAACTAACCCCTCTAATAAGTTAATTACTGAAGTTAGTTTATCATGAAAAATCTGGAAAAGTTACTTGAGCTTAGAAACAATATTTCTAAGTTGCAATTTGAAATTGAAGGCTTGATGCCAGAAGCAGTTGGTGAAGCAATAGAAGTTTTGGGTACTTGTGAAAACACCAAAAATAAAACTGTTTACCAGAACAATAACAGCAAAATTGTTTTGGTATTCAAGAAACAATACGAAACACCTCAAACTGATTTGAAGTTAAACAGACTTGAATCAGATATCAGAACAGCAACGGCTAAATTATCTCAAAATAAAGCCAACGATTTAGCTAGAATTGAATCGGA
>NZ_VIKY01000060.1:0-17283 GCF_009711925.1 Dolichospermum sp. UHCC 0352
GGGGTCTGTTTACACATTAAAAACTTTTAAAACATCCTCTAAGATGAGGACTTAGATACTCAAAATAAAAGTTAATAACCACGTTTTTACAAGCATAAGGCACAATAAAGACAAGTATCATTTATTTATTTATGAGTTATTGTCTTAATCCCCATTGTTCTCACCCAGAAAACACTGATGATGTTAAGTTTTGTCAAACCTGTGGGACGAAATTATTCCTAAAAGAACGTTACCGCGCTATTAAACCTATCGGACAAGGTGGTTTTGGTAGAACCTTTCTCGCTGTAGATGAGGATAAACCCTCAAAGCCACCCTGTGTAATTAAGCAATTTTTCCCCCAATCCCAAGGGACAAATACGGTACAAAAGGCAGTAGAATTATTTAATCAAGAGGCTGTTCAGTTGGATGAATTGGGACAACATTCCCAAATTCCTGCACTTTTGGCATATTGTAACCAAGATGACAGACAGTATTTAGTTCAAGAATTTATTAATGGACTAAATTTACACCAAGAATTAGAACAAAATGGGGCTTTCAATGAAACGCAGATTCGACAATTACTGCATGATTTATTGTCAGTGCTGCAATTTTGTCATGGTAAACGAGTCATACATCGAGACATTAAACCAGAAAATATCATTCGTCGCAATAGCGATCGCAAATTAGTTATAGTTGATTTTGGGGCAGCGAAATCCGCCACAGAAACAGCCCTAAACCGCACGGGAACCAGTATAGGTAGTCTCGAATATGTCGCCCCGGAACAAATGCGCGGGAAGGCACTTTTCGCCAGTGATATCTATAGTTTAGGGGTAACTTGTATTAATCTGTTAACAGAGCGATCGCCTTTTGACTCCTACGATACCCATAACGCAGCTTGGATATGGGGACAATATCTAAAAACTCCTGTGAGTCAAGAATTGAGCCGAATCATTGACAAAATGGTAGAAACCGTCCCCAGTCACCGCTACCAAACAGTTGATGAAGTGATCAAAGATTTGAATTTTCAACCATCATCTTTACCACCCAAACAAATAACTCCACCCACGTCTCAACCTCCCGCTGTGGTTAAAACTTCCACCCAAATCGAGAAAGAATTACAAGAACTAAAAACTCAATTTACAGGTGGTAAACCCCAACCACAAAACCCTAATTCTCAACCACAATCTCCTAGCAATAATCCCATAGATAAAGAATTAGAAGAATTAAAAGCCAGGTTTCTTGGTAATGGCTGAAGAAATCATTTAATTCTGCTGAATTGTATTGGTGTTTTGAGCCGATTTTTTACCTAACAATTCCACAGCCTTAGCAAATTGAGGATCTTCAAGAGTCGCTAATTTATCCCTTCCTCCCAACCATAACTTTTGACGTTGGGCATCAGTTAATTCTACCTTCACATCTGGATCAATACCGTGTTTATTAATATCTTTACCGCTAGGAGTATGATATTTAGCAATAGTTACAGCCAAACCAGCGCCAGATTTTAAAGGTTGTACAGACTGGACTAAACCTTTACCAAAAGTTTGATTTCCAACTAAAGTCGCTCGTTTATTATCTTGCAATGCCCCAGAAAGAATTTCACTAGCACTAGCTGACCCTTTATCTACTAATATCATCAAAGGTTTATCAGTTAAAGCCTTGCCATTGGCAACTTGTTTATCTTGTGTACCTTGGCGGTCAATAGTAAAGACAATCGTGCCTTTATTCATCCACATTTGAGCAATTTCTATACTCGCGTATAACAGCCCTCCAGGATTACCACGTAAATCTAAAACATATCCAGAAACCTTTTTAGCTTCTAAACTTTGAATAGCATTTTTCATTTCCTTGCTGGCATTAGCACTGAATTGATTCAAGCGAATATAGCCAAGATTCCCCGCTGGAGTTTTCTTTTCCGAAAAGCGGACAGGATGAATTTCAATGCGCGCTCGTTGAATATTAAATTCTTTTTTCTGACCATTCCGCAGAATTGTCAACCTCACCTTGCTGCCTGATTGTCCACGAATTAGGGATACTGCATCATTAGTATCCATACCTTTGGCGTTTTTACCATCAATTTCGAGAATAATATCTTTAGCTAAAATACCGGCTTTAAATGCTGGTGTATCTTCAATGGGAGCAATCACAACCAGTTGTTTAGTTTTTTCATCCTGACTGATAGTGATACCAATACCCGTAAGTTCACCAGAGGTATCAACTTGCATATTCTTGAATTCCTCTGGGTCCATAAACCGGGTGTAAGGATCTTCCAGCTTTTTTAGCATTTCCCGAATGGACTTATAGGCCGCTTTATCATCAGTATAGGACTTGCTTAAATATTCCTTGCGAACAGCTTGCCAATCTACCTGATTAAAAGTGCCATCTACATATCGGTAGTAAATATTTTGCCAAACTTCATCTACCAAATCCTTGTGACTATCTTTAAATGAAGCCTTACCAATTGAGTGAATACCCAGACCAGTAACGGCGATTGTAGAAAGCGTTACCACCGTAGCACTCAAAACCAGTTTACTTTTTGTAATTACCATAATGGCGGCTGTGTCAAAGGAAAAAATATATATCAAGTATGCCCAATCTAACACAGGGATTGGTAATTGGTAATTAGGAATTGGCCGTTGAACGTTGTTTACGGATAGAACTGGATTGATGAGCAATTAATAATTCCTAAAATTAGAGAAAATCTCCTCAAAACGCACAACTTAATCCTAACTTCGCAAATATGCTATTATAAATTTACCAACTCGTGCCGATAGATCCGTACTCAGGCTGATGGCTTGAGCATTCTGATTGCTTGCAACAATTCTGACACGGCTGAAGCAACCCATTTACCTTCTGTCCCCCTTCCTGTATTGAGGATGAAGCGGAGATTGTAGGCACAAGGATAACCTTCCACCTCCATCCATAATAAATCGCTTTCGGCTTCACAGGCAATTTTTTCATCGTCCATTAACTCCGTACTTAGATGCTTCATGGTATCTGCAAGCTGATTAAAAAGGCGACAAAATTCGTTTAATTCTGCTTCCGTTAATTCTATCGCCCAATCTTCTGTACCGACTAATCCTGTAAATTCTGGTGCAACTGGATTCCAACCTATGCGCCAACCAATCCCACTTTTAATGACCCGTTCCATACCTATATAGTCACCAGACTTGCTATTATTTATTTTTATTGTGTTCACCTACTTAACGTCCTTTATCGCGTTCCCAGTCAAAAATTGCTTTTTCGATATACCATCTGTCTGTGTGTCCTGGATGTTTCCCGCGCAATTGGGAAATTATCCTTTCAGTAGTTGAGGTATCGCCACTGAGTTTAAGGGGACCTAGAAACCCCATCTTCAACGAAGTAAGATGGGGTAGTTCATAGGCTGATAAATATCCTCAGAACTAGGATTAAGATAAGGATGCTGCATATCAACTAAATTTTGGGCAAAGTGTTGATTAATAACTTCTATCCGTTCCTCCAGGGCATTTTTACCCTTTTGCCAAGATTCTAACAACGCATTGGCCACAATTTGACAACGATTCATCCCAAAACTTTCTTGAGGAGCAAATTTTTGATTTGGTTCTTCTGCTAACCCTAACCCCGGTGCTAAAAATTTAGTAAATAAGGGAATTTCTGGCTGAAAATAGGCTTGATGTTCTTGATAAATATCTTGAAGAATAGTCCGAATTGTCGGGTAATCTTGGCATTCAAAATGCAGCACTCCGGCATCATAACGCCCATAAGCTGCGGGATTATAAAGAACCTGAAAACTAAAGGCAATAGCCGCATTATTTAAGGCTTGGGTTAGGCTCTCCATAATAGCAATTGCCCCTGTTGACGTAAAATTAAAATAAATTCGTCCTCCTCCTAAATCAGCATTTTCTGCATCTTGGTTTTCTATTCCTATATTGCTAACTGCCACATAACAGCCATTTTGCAAGCGATTTTTAGGCATCCATATTGCTATTAATTCCCCCGCTTTGGGCAACTTTTTCCGGGGTTGTAGATGACATTCTGGCTCAATATATAAGGTTAATCCGTCCTTACTCACAGCCATACTACCATCAGGTTCAATTCGCAAAATCTGCCAATTGGGTTCATAATGGCCTGTACCATGATTGCTATGATGTAGCTGTTCATAGAAATTTTCATCTACACCTAAACTATTATTTTCTAGGAAATTTACCTGAGATTGGCAATTATTATTATTTGCAGCTAAGACTGTTTGCAGTGAACCATTATAATAAATTCCATAGAGAAAATTTCTCAGCAGTATGTTCAAATACTTCTGTTTTAAAGAAGGTGGATTTTGTTGAAACCTATTTGCTATATTCGCGGGTAAAGCAAAAGGTTGATAATGGGGATGGTAAATACAAAAATTAGGTTTAATCTGGATATTACTGGCAATATCGCATAATGACTGGAAAATTTGATTGGGAGAATCATCAAACATTAACTTGTTTTGCACCTCAAATTTCAGGAAAATATATTTCTAATTATCAGGAATAACATGACTAACAACCGCGCAGACGAGTTTTTTCGTAATAAAGACGGACTAATTGTTGTTCCTTTTGGGGTTGAGGAAGTTTTTGCAATGTGGGGACAGATTGGAAAATTTCTGCTGCGGAGATCCCAAAAATTGTCAATACTGATTGCTCGGGCATAGTCAAAAGGCTTTTAGCAACTTCGAGCATACATAAGTTACTATTATCAAAGGATTTTTGCCATTCAATTCTATTTTGAATCTGTTGAATTAATGCTAAACCTGCAAACTTAATTACCCGCACAATGAAGTCTTGATGATATTCTAAAATCATGGGGAAAGCATCAAGATAAGCCCGGATTAAAGCCAGAATTGAAGGTTGTATTTCTTCTAGAGGAATCATGGCTAAACTTAAAGATTCTGCTAACTCTAATGTTGGATCTACTATTAAACTAGACAGCCAAATTCTTAAATAACTTGCTAATAGCGTTCCTAAATCAAAAGCTGGATCTCCCCAACTGCAAGCTTCCCAGTCAATCAATTTTATCAGGCAATTATCTAGCTGTTCCCATCGGGAATGAACTAAAATATTACTTAGATGTAAATCGTTGTGAGTTAAACAAGATGGTTTCCACTCATAAGCTAAATCAGCAATAGCGGATTCTAAACTTTCGTAACGCTGATAAAGCAGATGAAATTGTAGTGCTTCAGTGGGAATTGTCCCAAATGTGTCTGGATTTATTGATGGTATGCCTTGGGCGGGATTGTAAAAATTATAGCGAAACTGTCCTGCGGGAGCAGTGGACATAAAATCACGATACTCACGTTTATTAAACGTGGCTCGGTGTAATCCTGCTAACGTAGTACCAATCGCGCTGGCAATTTCTGTGGGAAAAATACTGCTGTGTTGATAAAATTTTCCTAACTCCACATATTCGCTTAAGTAGCTCCGCACTAGGATAGAATTTTCCGCATCAAAGTGGAGCAATGATGATGATATCGCGCCAATATTACCAATTACTGGAAATTGCTGTAATAACTGGTGAAATAGCGACTCATTAAAAAGTTCATGAGAACTTTGATCATTATTAATGTTCCGTTCCTGTTTAATTAGCAGTTGGCGATTATCTGCTAGTATGACCAGTAAATTTCGATTCTTCTTGGTATTTTCTGGCAATACAGATCTATATGCAGCGCCATCTTCCGCGCTACACAGTCCTGCATTGAGCAGATACTGGATAACATTTTGAGAAGATAGTGATGATAACATGAATTATTTCCTAATGATTTTAATGGCTAAAGAATTACCGCAGTCAATATTGAGGTGGCTGTAGCAGTTCTTAGTTAATGGTAAAAAATTTACGAAACATTGCTACTATCTACTAATATCCCATTTGTGTCAGAAAGACCTGCCAAAATGGCAATATTAGCTATTTTTTTACTTTCAAATCTACGGAAGAAACTATAAGATCTTGACAATATCTGTAGTATAGCCTTGCACCTTGAATAAAACATTACTGCTTCCAAATTAATTGGTAGTAGATATCCAGCGACAACAACGGTTACTTACAGTCGTCAGTGATCCATATTCTCTGTATATATGTTAGTAATTTATCCTGATTATAATCAGTATTGATTTACTTTCATCCCCAATCCTCTCTACTTTAATATATAAATGGCTACACTTGTATTCCTGTAGGTATAAGTTTTATGTAACTTTTCACGGGTGTTATAATTTACTCTTCCTTCATCAAATCAGCTAAGATAAAAATGCCATAGTCAAAAGTCACTATTATACTTAAACTCATAGTGAGAGATAATTTACTCAGTTGATTGATGGATCATCTAGCAATGCTTACGGCAAATACTACATCTTATTCGGCAGTTCAATTTCTACAACGCCAGGCCGCGTCCCTTTTACTGTACCAATCTGTCCTAGAAAGCGACGTAGGCAGAGCGTTTCTGAATTTATTACAAACCATCCGTTACACTGATGGAGATGGGCGGGATTGCCTCCTGGCTTACGGTAGTTATTTCCAAGCTTTAGCCAGTAGTCATCAAACCTGGGAAGAATATCTGATTCAGCAAATTCTCACTGCGGATAATCCTTTGAGCAAATTGGCACAACAGCAGGAATTTAGGCAATTACCCTCAGCTTTAGTAGTCGCTGGACAACATGACTTGCAAATACTACAAAGTTTATATGAATGTAACAGTGCAGTTTTAAGCGAGTGGGTACAAATGGCAACTCATTTACCTATTTCCCCTGTGGTTTGGTATCGAGAACCGGAAGCAGTGGGGACAGAAATGGGTTTAATCGCATCTATTCCTGAGTTAGAGAATTGGGGTGATGCTGTGGCAGATTTAGCCGCTTATTATCGGCAACATGGAACTGGTTTATTTGCTAAATATGCGGCTTTTCGTTGGCAAAATGGGCAGTTAGTGGGTATTGCTGATGCTGATTCGGTGAAACTGTCTACATTGGTGGGTTATGAGTGGCAAAAAGATGCTTTAGTGAAAAACACAGAGTTTTTATTATCAGGAGAAACTGCGTTGCACGTATTACTTTATGGTAGTCGTGGTTCGGGTAAGTCTTCTTTAGTTAAAGCTTTATTAAATGAATATAGTCATAGAAACCTGCGCTTAATAGAAGTTTCTAAGTCAGAATTGCCAGATTTACCGAAAATTGTCGAATTGTTGCGAGGTGTTCCCCAGAAATTTATTATTTTTGTTGATGATCTTTCCTTTGAAGAAGATGATGATAGTTTTAAAGCAATGAAAGTAGTTTTGGAAGGAAATTTAACTGCTAGACCAAAAAACGTAGTTGTATATGCTACTTCTAACCGTCGCCATTTAATCCGGGAATATTTTACTGATAGACCTGCTCCCAAGGATAACAATGAAGTTCATGGTTGGGATACAATGCAAGAAAAGTTATCTTTTAGCGATCGCTTTGGTTTAACATTAACTTTTACAGCCGCAGATCAAAAAACCTATTTACAAATTGTCCAACATTTAGCCGCAAACATCAATATTTCTGCCGAAGATTTAGAATTTGAGGCTTTACAATGGGCAACTCGGCATAATGGTCGTTCTGGCAGAACCGCAAGGCAGTTTATTGACTTTTTAAACTCAGATTTAGCTGTGTTTGGTGAAACTAAAAATCTTCCTATAGACTCATGACAAAAGTCACTTATCATGTAATATGAACCTAATTATAACTGTATATTTACCAATGAAAATGTGAGGAATAATGACGTTAATTACTAATAATACTAACAACTTGAGTACCATAAAACCTCGTAAAGTCCAATCAACAATATTTAATTATCAAGTTGTCTTAGGCATAGCCGCTTTTAGTATCAGTTTTGGTTTAAGCCTCGTCCCCAGTTGGGATTTCCCTAAAGCCTTTCTCACTGGGATAATTACGGTTTTGGCTACCTATGCAGCCGCATTTCTTGTTGATAAACGACGCAGAAATGATGAACTGAGGATGATTGGTTCTCTTCAGAGACGCATTCGGGATATAGAAGGATTGAAATCCCGCATTGTTAGAGAAATACAGCAATTAGAAGAATATAGAAATTTATTATATACAGAAACTCAGCAACTAGAAAACCAAATTGGAGATTGTCGAAGTCAAAGGGATAGTTTACATCGAGACATAGGGACATTTGCTGCTCAGAAAAAGCAAATTGAAGCCGAAGTATGTAATCTTAAAAATGAATTTGTCCATTTAGAAAATAGTAATATAGAACTGAATAATAGCTGCAATAATCTGATCACAGAAAAGCGGAGATTAGAAATAAATTGTCATGCTTCTCGTGCCGAACTTAACCAAATTCAACCTCAAATTGATATATTAAAACAGGAAAAACAAGAACTAGAAAATGATGTAACTTTGCTGGAAAGACTCAAGCCACAACTAGAAGAAAAGCTTTATGAACTAAGAATAGAAGTTCAAACTCAAGAATTAAAAATTGCTAAACAAGATGATTTAATAGTACAGACAAGTACAACTAAATATCATCTTGAAACTATTCTCAATTCTTTACAAAATAAGACATTAGAACAACAATCTGAAGTTAATCAACTGCAAAATCAAATTTCTGTCTTACAAGACGAACGGGATTTATTGCAAAATCAAGTTTGGGAATTACTGCAACAGGTGGAAACTATTAATCCCCAAACATTTCCCGATAATGAAGAAGATAATTTAGAGTTATTTCCTTTTGATGAATTATTAGAACCATTAGATTCCATAAATGGCAAACATGATCACACAGGAACTTTACCAACGGAATGGGATACTTTTTTAAACCATCTCCCCGCTTATGAAATTCAAGTTTTGAAAGCTATCCTTGAGCAAGATAACCCCAGAGCTACTATTAAACAAATTGCTGAAGCTAATATTACTATGCCCAATCTCTTGATTGATGCTATTAATGAAATTGCGAGTAATACGATTGGTGAGTTAATTATTGCAACCAATACCGAAGTTCCCGAAATTGTTGAAGAACATTTATTAAATGTGAAAACAATGATTACTAAATATTCAGAAATTAGTTAATTTTTAGCAAGAAAATTTTAGGGGTTTAGCATTGTGCTTTACCCCTATAGATGAGTTATGGCATCTTAGTCCCTGGGTGCAGGATCTGTCAACCTAGCTACTTATACATCAATCAAAATGTTGCCTGCTTCCACTTTCAGAGGATAGGTTGGTAAGGTTTTTTCTGAGGAAACCATTGACAGTAATTTACCAACTACGGGTGGGAAGGGACACCAAGTTTTGACTTCACCATTACCCAAATCAAATGCACTGCGGTGGAAGGGACAAACTATCGCCCCATCTTCGATTTTTCCTTTTTTCAAAGACATTTTTAAGTGAGGGCAAGTATCATCTACAGCATAAAGCTGATTTTCGTGGTTTAAGAGTAGGATTTTGCGATCGCCCACTTTGACTACTTCCCGCGCACCAGCAGCCAGTGCGTTAGCAGCTAAAACTTGAGTCCAAGCCATGAGATTCTCCTAATTTTAAAGACCTATTCTTAGTTTCTCGCAATTGTGTCCTATGCGATCGCTAATCATAAGTTACCAGTTTGCAGATGTTCCACCATTGGGTCTGATATTATCTTTTGTATTATTCATCCAAAATTGATTATGGAAGCAAGCTTATTGACTAAAGTTATGTTACCAATAGCTTTGGCTATCATTATGCTGGGAATGGGTTTATCTCTTGCACCCGAAGATTTCCAACGGGTAAGGAAATATCCGAAAGCCGTCTCAATTGGCTTAATCAGTCAGTTAATTTTTTTACCTATTATTGGTTTTGTCATTACTAAAGTTGTCCCCATGCAACCGACAATGGCAATGGGGTTAATGATAGTGGCACTTTGCCCAGGTGGAGCATCCTCAAATATATTTACATTCCTCGCTCAAGGTGATGTTGCACTTTCAGTCACACTGACTGCTTTTAGTAGTGTGATTACAGTATTTACAATTCCGATGTTAGGAAACCTTGCATACCAGCACTACATTGGCGAAACTGCGGCGATTACCCTACCGATTGGGGCAACAATAGGACAAATTTTTCTGATGACGCTTTTGCCTATCGGATTGGGAATGGGAATGGGGCAGCTATTTCCCGAAATTGCCCGTCGTTTGGAAAAACTGACTAACCGCCTCGCAGTTGGTTTGCTGGCGCTAATTATACTCATGCTCATCATTCGTGAGTGGAACAGTATCCCCGAATTTATTCTCCAAGTTGGAGTTGCGGTTGTGCTGTTAAATGTGATCTCAATCTTGGCGGGATTTCATATTAGCAAGGTGTTTAAACTCAATCCTCCTCAACAAATCTGCATTGCCATCGAGGTTGGTATTCAGAATGGCACATTAGCGATCGCAATTACGGCTGGACTACTCAACAATCCTGATATGGCAGTACCGGCTGCGGTTTACAGTTTGTTTATGTATGTAACCGGCTTTATTGCTATTAGTTACGGTAAAAAATTGGCTACAACCAACTCTATTCATTGAACATTTTCAAAATTACTAAACCAATCAATTTTGTAGGGGCAAATCCCCTGTGGTTGCCCCAAATACCGGGATAGGCACGGAGGCGCTACCCCTACATTAAATCCAAATATTTTATAACCAAAGCCATTAGGGGCGCAGGACCTACGCCCAAAATAGGGTTATCCCTTAGATTTAGGCAAACTCAATCGTACGCACAAAATCTAAAATAGCTTTTTTCATTTTTTTCGCTTCTGCTTTCATAGAACCAGGTACTTCACCATTTAAAAAGCTGCGTTGACTACTAACTATATACAAACATTCATTATTGACAAAGGACAATAATCCTCTATAGGCATCTAATCTCATCCCATTGCCATTAGTTTCATGCTTGGATATAGTTGAACCTTGAGGCATATTTACTAATACATAGTAATAACTTTCTAAAGTATCTTGCCAATATTCTTTATGTTTCACTTCCGCCGTAGGAACATGAGAAATAATTGCTTGAGGCACATATTTATCCACCAAAACTTCATGCAGATATACTTCATCTTCTTGGGATTCTAGATCATCAATTTGTTCTAGAGAGAGAGGATAATAATCAATTCTGAGTAAAGTACCAGTATCGTCCGAAAAACTTACCATTCCTTCCTCTGTTTGCAGTTTTCCTCCCTGTTCAACATTTAAAGGAATAGGAACTATAAAGTTACCCAAAGGTGATTGATAAAATTGTTCACCAGCTTCATTAAAAATGACTGCTTCATATTCTTCTTCGAGATATTCTTCCTCATCTCCAGCTTCTACTGAGTCAATTATCTCTTTGATAATTTCTTCTGCTTCTTCATCGTCCAATTCTAAAGCTATTTGTAGTTGTTTCAGAAAAACTTTTTTATTTGCTGGAATAATTAAATTTTCCGCATCTAAAAGCATAATCACTCCAGCCGCAAAACCATCTAAAACTGCCTCATCAGAAATCCCCGCACTGGCAGCATTAAATAAAGAACCTAATCCAGCCTCTCCGGCAATTTCTATGAGTCTGTCCACCGTTTCTAGCATTTCTTCTTCTGAGTATTCATCAAATATCTCAAACTCCCAGAGAATATCAGCTAAACTTTCTGCATCTATGTCTTCACTGCCAGAATCAACTATGGTGGTAATCACCGCAATTGCCGCTACGGCTTCTTGTTCATTCAATGATTCTTTGATCGGCTCTTTCGATTTGAAAATATAATCATACTTTGTCATAACTTCTATCTCCTCAATTAATTTGTTGTTTGCACTTAATTACTAGGTTGAGAAATCCGGGTTTCAATATCTTCTAGTGTCCGTAATAATAGACGATTTGCCTGTAATTGCCAACCCCATTTTTGAATTCTAAAAGCCGCTACAGTCCCCCCGATAGCTGCTAATAAGCCAATGGGTTGATTTAGGGAAATCCCCAATAATAAACCCAAACCAGCAATTCCCCAAAATGGCAAGGCCACCGTCTGTCTTTGCTCCTCCACAACTTCTGCAATTTTACCAGATGGTATTGTAGCTAATAATGTCGCTTTTAGTTGCCTCTGTTCCGCTAATGGTACTGATAAACTAATCTTGCGGCGGAGTTTTTCCATTTTGCGGGCATCAGTGCTATACTCCGTAAGTTCATCTTCTGCCATTTTTAGCAGTCGTTCTAATTGTGACATAGTAGATTAAGTTTTTTGACTGTATTAGAGCTATTATTCTATATTTGTGGACAACAAGATCCCCGACTTTTTAGAGAGGTCGGGGACCTAACTCGAAAAACACCTCAAGAACATCATGAAAAAAACTTGGTTTCGATTAGGCATAATAGGCATATTTCTACTTTCCTTGAGTTTACGTTTTTGGGGAATCAGCCGATTTAATACTTTAGTATTTGATGAAGTTTATTTTGCCAAATTTGGTAACAACTATCTTACTCATACACCATTTTTTAATGCTCATCCACCATTAAGCCAATATTTGATCGGGTTGGGGATTTGGATTAGTAAATACATTCCCCTTGGTCGAGATACTGTAAATAGTCTCACAGATTCTTTATTATCTCCTTGGAATTATCGGTGGGTAAATGCGCTAACTGGTTCATTAATTCCCGTAGTCATAACTTTATTAACTTATCAATTTAGTTATCGTCATCGGTTTGCTTTATTGGCAGGATTTTTTACAGCTTGTGATGGCTTATTTTTAGTAGAATCTCGTTATGCTTTAAGTAATGTCTATATAGTTATCTTTGGTTTACTCGGACAATGGTTATTATTATTAGCATTAGAAAAGCAAAAACGGTGGTTTTGGTTAATTCTCTCTGGAATCAGTTTTGGTGCTTGTATTGGCACAAAATGGAATGGTTTATGGTTTTTAACTGGTGCTTATGGTGTATGGATAGCAGCTTGGATAATTCGCTGGTTGCAATCATTTGATCATACATCTCGCGTGCCATTATTTTCTTATTTACACTTTTTTAATCACCCTAATAATTCCCCAACTGATACCATAAAATCACCCTTGCAAAATCTGACAAAAATAAATATTTGGCAGATGTTTTCCTATTTAGGAATTATTCCGGCAGTTATTTATAGTCTGATTTGGATTCCTCATCTCCAACTTGATAAAAGATATGGATTTATTGAAGTTCATAAACAAATTTTACACTTTCATCTCCAATTAGGTGGAAATAGTCCTAGCGTTCATCCTTATTGCGCTGCATGGTATAAATGGCCATTGTTAACTCGACCAATGGCTTATTATTATCAAACTGCTCAAAGTACCAAGAATTCCTTACCTGTCTTTGGACCGCCCTTACCTGATGGTGCTGGTAAAGTAATTTATGATGTTCATGCTATGGGGAATCCTTTTTTATGGTGGTTTGGTTTAGCTGCAATGATCTTTTTAATTGGTATGGTAATCATCACAATTACGATGCCGATAATTGAAAAAAAGCGGTTATTTATCCCGAAAAATCTCACCATTGATACTTGGATTGGCTTATTTTTAGTCATAAATTATGGAGCTAATCTCCTCCCTTGGGTGGAGGTAACAAGGTGTACTTTCATCTATCATTATATGTCTGCGGTTGTATTTACATTCATAGCGATCGCTTGGTTTGTTGATCAATGTCTACTTAGTTATTATCGGCAAATTCGGGCAGTAGGTGTGACTATAACTTTTATCATTGTCGCTGCCTTTATTTTCTGGATGCCTATTTATCTAGGTTTACCCATGTCTCCTGATGGTTATAGAATGCGGATGTGGTTTAGTTCCTGGATTTAGTTAAAAGTAGGAATAGTCAGTAACTCAACCCTAAAGGGATTGAGCTTGTAAGAGAAATCAAACAAGCTGTACTGACCAGACCACCCTGAGCGTAGTCGAAGGGTAGCCGTTATTTGAGTCACGACACCTCGGAATGCGTTCGCGCCAGCGTGCCGTCAGGCATAGCTAGTTCCCCGCTCTGTCGCTGTAAGTTAAACAGTTCTAAAGTCACTGGAACAGTGCTTTCAGCCTAACAAGCTCTTATAACAGGTCGAAGCTAACATCACCCCAGAAATGGGAGGCTCTATTGAGCAAAACATTATGCGTACAGGGTTGTGAAATTTGAAATGGTAATTGTCCCATTGAAAGTGCAATACAAAAGCACACCGAATCGAACAACTCCAAGGCGGTAATGGTTAAGCAAAGACTGACTGCGGTTAAAACCGCTCGTGCCGTTTCCCTCTCAGCACGCTTTGTGACTGAGTTTCCCACATCCCGCGAAGTTTTATGACACCGGAAGAAATAGCAGGTACGTTAACAGAGTTATTTAGTGCTGAAGTTGTAAAATCTATTGCCCCTGGTTCTTGGCAGGTAGAAACTCCTGATTTTCGGTTATTGGTGCTGCTTTCAGATGATAATTCTTGGTTGCGAGTATTGCTGCCAATTATGCCTTTACAAGAGGCCGCAGCATTTCTCACCCAGTTTCTAGAAGCTAATTTTGATGATACCCAAGAAGCACGGTATGCTGTATATGACGGGGTAGTATGGGGGGTATTTCAGCATAATAGTGGCACTTTAAGTAATGCAGATTTTGCTAATGCCATCGCTCGCCTGATTTCATTATATCAAGCCGGTGTTAATGATGTTTTTAATAATTTGGTGGAAGCTCGTATGCGCGAAATTATTAAAGCAGCTAAACAACAGGGACAATCTCTAGAAGCCACTATGCAAAATCTAGACCGTTTTTATGCGGAAGGATTATTAGGAGATATTGACCAAAATCCCGAGACAAGATTACAAGTTTTAGCGGCTTGGCAACGACAATTAGAACGTCTTTGGGTGGAAATGTAAAGAAGGTAATCGGGAAATAGGGGAGATATTTACCAATTACAAATAACAACATCGTAAAAATTATTAAAGCAAACTCTAAGGAATCCGGGGAATGACACTTGCAGAAATCCAAACTCAAATCAAAAACCAAGTAGCTAAAATTGAAGAGCAACAACAAGCATTGTTAGATTCTCAAAAAGAATTATCTTTGCTTTTGGAGAAGAAAAAAATCATGGAACAAGTAGCATACAAAAAAATTAAAGCAGCCGTCCAGTTATTAAGAGAAGCCCAAGCTGATTTAGAGTTTACGAATGAAGATATTCTCGACATCACTAAATCAAAAATGATTAGCCCTGAAGGAGAAAATGACTTTGACATAGAAGAATATAACCAGAATAGTTTAATTTTAGGGTCTATAGAAATTGATCTAGAAAAATCTGAACTTAGTATTGCAGAAGGTCAAAAAGAATTGGTCAATGCCTTAACGGAGAAACTAGATGATTTTGAATTTGCTTTATCCTGTTTACCTGTAGAAGAAAGAGATTGTGCAAGAGTAAAGCTACAATCTATCATAGGTAATTTTGTAAAGTAGTAATAAACTTCCGGATCAATTCCTAAAACTGCTTAACTTCCGCAATAAATTTATTACCACCAGCAAAACATCAATTTATGGATATTGTTGAAACTCTTAAAGCCGATTATGCTAGATTTCCGGTAAATCAAACTTACAGCATTTATGCCGATGATGTTTATTTTCAAGATGCTGTTTTCAAGTTTCGGGGAATTGAACTTTACAAATGGATGATTAAATTCATTCAAACTTTTTTCTCCAATCTCAAACTAGATTTACATACTATCCAATCTCAGCAAGAAAATATTAAAACTGAATGGACTATGAGTTGGAATTCTCCTTTACCTTGGAAACCTCACATTTCTGTTTCTGGTTGGAGTGAATTACGTCTAAATGCTGACGGTTTAATCGTTTCCCATATTGATTATTGGCACTGTTCCCGTTTGGATGTCATTAAGCAGCATTTCATTTCTGTGAAAAATCAATCATAATGTAAATAAATGTAAACAAAATTCAGGCAGTAAGGAATCATTGATGCGAGTAATTTTAATGACAGGGAAAGGTGGCGTGGGTAAAACCTCCGTTGCCGCAGCCACTGGACTCCGTTGTGCAGAACTCGGCTATCGGACATTGGTTTTAAGTACGGACCCAGCCCACTCCCTTGCTGATAGCTTTGACGTTGAATTAGTCCATGATGCCCGCCTTGTTCGTCCTAATTTATGGGGTGCAGAATTGGATGCACTGCGAGAATTAGAAGGTAATTGGGGGGCTGTCAAACGCTATATTACCCAAGTTTTACAAGCCAGTGGTTTAGACGGGATACAAGCGGAAGAGTTAGCAATTTTACCAGGCATGGATGAAATTTTCGGCTTGGTGAGAATGAAACGTCATTATGATGAAGGGGAATTTGACGTTTTAATTATTGATTCTGCCCCGACTGGTACAGCATTACGGCTGTTAAGTTTGCCTGAAGTTGGCGGTTGGTATATGCGTCGTTTTTATAAACCGTTCCAAAATATTTCCGTAGCCCTAAGACCATTTGTAGAACCTATTTTTAAACCCATTGCTGGTTTTTCTTTACCAAATAAAGAGGTAATGGACGCACCTTATGAGTTTTACGAGCAAATTGAAGCTTTGGAAAAAGTTTTAACTGATAATACTCAAACCTCAGTCCGTCTAGTTACCAATCCCGAAAAAATGGTAATTAAGGAATCTCTTCGCGCTCACGCTTATCTAAGTTTGTATAATGTAGCCACAGATTTAGTTATTGCTAACCGGATTATTCCTCAAGAAGTTACAGATCCATTTTTCCAACGGTGGAAGGAAAATCAAGAACAATACCGTCAAGAAATTCACGACAATTTTCTCCCTCTCCCAGTCAAAGAAGTCCCTCTCTACTCTGAAGAACTGTGTGGTTTAGCAGCTTTGGAAAGGTTGAAAGAAACTCTGTACAAAGATGAAGATCCAACTCAGATTTATTATAAAGAAACCACAATCAGAGTGGTAAAAGATAATAACCAATACAGTTTGGAACTTTATCTCCCCAATATTCCTAAAAGCCAAATTCAACTGAAAAAAACGGGAGATGAATTAAACATTACTATTGGCAATCATCGCCGTAATTTGGTATTACCTCAAGCTTTGGCAGCACTGCAACCAGCAGGAGCAAAAATGGAAGATGATTATCTGAAAATTCGCTTTGCTGACAATGTAAATTCCATGTAGGATTTGAGATCCCGGACTTCTTTAAGAAGTCCGGGATCTGTTTATTTGTTGTGCAAAAATATCTATAGCGGCAGATAAATGAGATAATCAGAGCGATCGCTCTCATGCCCGGATTTCTCACAAAGAAAAGAAAAAAAGGGGTCAAAAACTGCGAAAATGTATATGTAAAAAGCATTTCAGCAATTATAAAATA
>NZ_VIKY01000061.1:0-1293 GCF_009711925.1 Dolichospermum sp. UHCC 0352
TCTCCAAATGCTTCGCCCGTACAGTTGTTAGTTGTCAGTAGGGGCGAAGCATTGGGAAGATAAATTATCGGTCATTGCCAAAAATAGTTCTCCAAATGCTTCGCCCGTACAGTTGTTAGTTGTCAGTTGTCCGTTGTCCGTTGTCAGTTGTTGAAGGAAGAAGGAAGAAGGAAATTTCTTCCCTCATTTCCGTTTTTTATTCAACAGTAGCGGAACTTAATTTCATTGTTTCCCACAAAACCATGCTTGGTGTCGTTGTGGGGAGAGGTTGATGTAGCGCAATTAATTGTGTCAAAGTAGTTTTTAATTGGGTACGGGAGACAATATCATCAACAAATCCGTGTTTAAGTAAGTCCTCAGCGGTTTGAAAATCTTCAGGGAGTTTTTCTCTAAGAGTTTGTTCAATTACCCGTCTTCCCGCAAAACCAATAGTTGCTTTGGGTTCAGCGATGATAATATCACCCAACATGGCGAAACTGGCGGTAACACCTCCGGTAGTTGGGTTGGTTAAAACAGGAATATATAATAGTTTAGAATCTCGGTGACGTTGGAGGGCGGCGGAAATTTTCGCCATTTGCATTAAAGACAGCATTCCTTCCTGCATTCTCGCACCACCTGATGTGCAAATAATGACGACAGGATAACGCCGTTGGGTGGCTTGTTCAATCATGCGGGTGAGTTTTTCCCCGACAACAGAACCCATGCTTCCACCCATAAACCGGAAATCCATGACTCCTAAAGCTATGGGTAAGCTGTTAATTTGTCCTAACCCAGTTTTAACAGCATCTATCAGTCCTAGTTTTTCTTGTGTTTCTCGCAAGCGATCGCTATATAGTTTACGATCACGGAATTGTAAGGGATCAGTGGGGCGCAAATGCTCATCCAATGGATTCCAGGTATTAGCATCAATTAATTGGCGAATTCGTTCATCACTATCAACGCGATTATGATGACCACAATCAACGCAAACCATTTGATTAGCTTTTAAATCTTTTGTATAGCTAAGAACACCACATTTAGGGCATTTATGCCATAAACCATCAGCAATTTCCCGTTCTTGGCGTTCTGAATTGGGACTTCCTGATTTACGCCGATTTGCGAACCAATCAAATAGAGACTTTAAACCGCGTGATTCTTCGTTGTTTGCCATTTTTATCTTATGTAATTAGGTGTGAGGACAAAATCAGAACTATGATTTAGATGATTAAATGTCTTAACTATGATTGATTTGATTATTTTGATTTGGATGATTAGTTAATCATAAAAATCACAAAAATCATAAAAATCATAGTT
>NZ_VIKY01000062.1:0-318 GCF_009711925.1 Dolichospermum sp. UHCC 0352
AAATGTCCCACAAAAGGCGTTAACTGACTTACGCCAGGCTTGGGATAGGTGTTTTTCCAAAACATCGAAACAACCCCGATTCAAGAAAAAAGGACAGCACGATTCTTTTTATTTAGAATCAGGGACTAAGGCGAAACCGTTAATTAAAAACGATGGGAAAAGAATTAAATTACCGTCAATCGGCTGGGTACGTTTAGCCATACCTTTACCGATTACAGCAACTCATAATTGCGTGATTTCTAGACAGGCTGATAAATGGTTTGTTTCTGTTAAATACGAAGTTGAAAAACCTCCTATACTTGCAGACAGACCGACCAT
>NZ_VIKY01000063.1:0-5845 GCF_009711925.1 Dolichospermum sp. UHCC 0352
AAACTGGGATAACTGAGGGATATAGACTGAAACTCTCTATAGAATCTCCGCGTCTAAAGACGCGGAGAGTGTCAATCAAACCATAACTTTTTCACCAGGTTGAGGAGCAATTACCTGGGTTGTTAAATTGTTTTTTTCCAGTAATGTGCGAAATTCTTCTACAGTTCCCTTAGCTTGCAGGAATTTTACCAGTAGTCCTGCAAACAAAATATCCCCTCCGGCGGCGGTAGGGAGCATAAATCGAGGTTTTACCGATTTTGCTACTTCTAGGGCGCTATTCATGCCTTTGATAATCGGACCGAGTAGGGGTAAACTCAAATCAATGATTGGTGTAATTACTACGTCAATGGCTGCTATTTCTTCAAGTTGGGGGGAATGATAACCATGAGGTTCATAATACAATGTGGAATTATTTGCTAAATCTTTGAGTAGATAGCCGTTTTCTAATAAGGTTGGTCCAATGGGAGAACCGGGAACAGCTTTGATTTCTATTTGATGATTTAAGGTGAAGGTTTCACCATGATTGAGACTGATGATTTGTTGATAACCCAGTTGTTTGACAACTTTAGCCGCATTGGGGGAAGCGACAACGGGGATATTTTTGTTAAGCTGTTTTAAGGTGGGTGGGTGTGCGTGATCTTCTAATCCTTGAGAAAGCAAAATTAAGTTTATATTATCTGGTATTGACCGATCTTGAGTCCGAGAACCTTTAAATAACCAATCTAAATTATTAAAGGTTAAATCACCAATTAACCAGGGGTCAATTAGTATCCGCTGTTCACCAATTTCAATCAACCAACTATTACTATCTAACCAAGTAAAATTCATAATTACAGAAAACGCTATCTATAATCCAATTATAGCGAAAACGTAGGGGTTTAGCATTGCTAAACCCCTACTACAATATGTGCAGTAAAAGCGAAGGTTTTATCTAAAAAGGTATATCTAATAATAATCGTTGTTCTTGAATATTTTGCCCTATATTTTCATCATCATTATCCCAATTTAGAGGATTATTAATAATGTATTTTCTAATTCCTTCCAAAGATGTTTCATTACGGTTAATATGTTCATAAAAGTTTCTTTGCCATACAGAAGATATTCCTTTTTGATGGCAAATAATATTAATTTTCTTAGTAACAATACTTTTATAAGACCTGATGACGGTGGGAATTGATCCGGGAATCATTTTACCATAATTTCTGGTTTTGTCTTCTTTGGGAATTGTTTTAACTATCCATAATATGCCATGAATGTGATTTGGCATAATCACAAATACGTCTAAGTTGATATGTGGGAAATGTTGAGGAATTTCTTGCCAGCATTCATCAGCAATTGTTCCTAGCAAGTTTAATTTCATTTCCCCTTGTTTGATATCACCAAATATACATTGTTTGTCTTTAGTGCAAATGGTAATGAAATATGCACCTTCTTGGGTGTAATCGTGGTCTTTTAATCTAATAGAACGGCGATGGTGAATTTCTGGATTATAGGACACTTTGGTGATGAGGGATGGTTTTGATGAATTTTTATATGATTATATATCATTCATGGGTAGGGAATGTGGGATTAATCGGTTGGTGGCGATACGGGTAGGGGTTTAGCATTGCTAAACCCCTACAATCATTGACGGTAGATGAGCGATCGCAATGTATCATTGAAAATAAACAAGCGGTGAGCTTTGCTATCGCATTTTCTACAAATACAGAAAAGCGATACACCAGTCTTAACGTTTTCCCACAAACGTAGGGGTTTAGCACTGCTAAACCCCTACAACGCTTTAAACACTAACTAAATAATAATTATCGGCATCAGAAACACCAGAACCGCTAATTGAATAAAATCCTTTGCCAATAGCAGAACCCAATGGAGCATTTTGTTCCCACATCCAAAAACCATCTATTGCACCTGCGCTATTAAGTCTGTATCCAGCAAAAATTCCGGTATGGTTATATGTACCATAATAACTATTATTTGTACCAGCAAAAGTGGCGATCGCCGTACCTACCGCAACATTGCCATTACCTATCACACTAACTCTTCGTTTCCAAGTACCTGCATTCCAATAAGGACTTGATCCAGAAATTGCTGTTGCATCAGCAACTAAATCCCAACATTGATAACCATAAGCATTATCAACATTTCTACTATATTTACCAATTAGAGTTTCATTACTAAGCTGTGTTAAATAGCTAGAAGTGGCCATTAAACCAGAGGGTGCATCCGCAGGAGTTAAACCTCCTCTTTCTTGCCATCCATTCCAATTTGTTCCATTAAATGAATCACGAGTATAAATTCGATCATCTGTTCCTTGTACAGCTTGAAATAATTTCCCATTAAAGACTTTTAACTCCGGATCAGCTAGAGTAGCACCACCAAAGTTTTGCCAACTTGTCCAATTGCTCCCATTATCAGAAGAACGATTATAGATTTGGTTGTCAGTACCTCTAACTGTTTGATATAGTCTGCCATTAAACACTTCTAAATCAGGTCTACTGAGAGTAGCACCACCAAAGTTTTGCCAAGCAGTCCAGTTAGTACCATCAGCAGAAGAACGATTATAGATTTGGTTGTCAGTACCTCTAACTGTTTGATATAGTCTGCCATTAAACACTTCTAAATCAGGTCCACCGAGAGTAGCACCACCGAAGTTTTGCCAAGCAGTCCAGTTAGTACCATCAGCAGAGGAACGATTATAAATTCCATTGTCAGTACCTCTGACTGACTGATAGATGCGGTTGTTAAATACTTCCATCGCAACCTTAGACATCTCAACAGCAATATTTTGTCCATTTAAAGTAAAAGTTGCTGTATCATCCTCACCATGCAATGATACCAATTCTCCCTCACTAATACTTTGCCCCCTTACCAACCGCGAGAAAATATCCCCTTCATCCCCAGCAGCATCCTGTACATTAATTTGACTATCTAAATAATGCCCAACCTCCTCTACTAAAACCCCTGTAACAGCCTCAATATTATCCTTATTAGCCCCTAAAAATTCCCCAGATAGATAAATAGTATTATTGTCCTTTGCATACGCTCCATTGAAGTTTTGACCAAATACTAATTCTATATGCGGTGTATTAGTAAAATTATTTCGCGCCCAAGCTGTCAATATTTGATTAGCTGACTCCTGGTTATAAAGACCAAAAGCAGTCCCCATAATGTAATCTCTTTGAGAATTACTGCTGAGTCCACTCAGGATATATTTAGTTTCATTAATTGCCTGAAAAACTGTATCAATAAACGGAACAGGTAACTCAGAAGAATTGGCAGGATTAACAGCGAATACAGGATCTTGATAATCGCTCAAACCTAGATTGTTGTAGGGGGGTAGATATGAACCCTGATTGTTGAGAGTCTAAGGATAGCTCAAACATAGATGCCTTATCATGTAAAGATTAGTGGTCTTGTTACCTTTCATTCTATGCGAGCCAGTATAGCAGCTTGTATACTTTAATTTTCAAGAGTTAGTGAATTTTATTTTTTTAGTATCCGTATATTTATGCGTGCCAGCAGAAAATTTATCATCTGATCTCTGCTTGTAAAGCTGTTATCAGATTGATATAAGATGAATAAAATTAGCCACAACCTTGATGATTGCTGCTTCATGAGTGGTTCTAAGTGTAATCCTGACTTCTCAGTAATTTAGCGGAATTTATGTAAATTTTTGATAAAATTGTCAGAATCAGGATTAACAGGATTTTTTACAGCTAATTCCAGTCCTAAAATCCTTGTAGAGTCCATACATTCTTTATCATCAGTTGTCTATTGTCCCGCTAACATTTGTAGGAGTTTGTCCGCATTATGTAAATTACCAACCATGCGCCGAATTGGATGAGGCCAAACCTTAACTAAAGTAGGAGTAGCAGAAACTTGATCAATTTCTGCCTGTTCTGGATTGGTGAGAACATCAATAACTTTGAGAGTATAAGGATATCCTAGCGAGCGCTCTAAGGATTCGTGCAGGTTTTGTAAAATTTTTTCTGTAGTCGCACTATGACCAGCAACAAACAAACGCAAAACAAAGCCTGGGGGACCTGGGATCTTTTGTAGCACTGGTTGTGTATTAATGACTGGTTGCTGGTACTGTGAGGGAGAATCAGCCAAATCCAAACGCACAATTAAATCATGATCTTGCCAAAGTTGAGGAAATGTAGAGCGATAAGTTGATAATACCAAGCGATCGCACAAACCATCTTGCCAAGGTGCTGATTGCCAAACCAAATCTCCCGTCCCAAAAATCGCATTCAGCACAGCTTGATGACGCATTACTGCTGGATAAGCCTCCGCAAAAATTTGTACTTTTTGAGTCCGAGGATTTAACCAGTGATCAATGGTTGCAGTATAACAAGGTACTAAAAAATGTGGAGGCTCTGGTAAGTCGAGAATTTCCTGCAAAGCCGCACATAAATGTAAATGCCATCTTCCTTGCTTACTAGGGTCAATACAATAAATCAAATCCCCACCAGGCGTAAACAAGGCAATACCCTTGAACAACTGGGGTTTAGATAGTTTGTCTAAATTCAACTTAGTCATTGGTCAGTTGTCATGGGTCAGTTGTCAGTTGTTAATTAAATACGACCTCGGAGGAATTGCGCCATTTCGTTAGGAGTTGCCGACATTTCCAAAGCTGTTTCTTCAGTAATCCGGCCTTCTTGGTAAAGGTTGAGTAATGACTGATTCATTGTCACCATGCCATCAAAACTGGCTTGTTTCATTAAGTCCGCAATCTCATCATACTTGCCATTCTTCACCCATTCCTTAACAGCCTCAGTATTAATGAGAATATCGTGGAAAGCCGCCCGATTACCATCTGTAGTGCGGCATAAACCTTGAGCAATTACAGCTACTAAAGATTCCGCAAGCGCTATCCGCATAGCTTCCTGTTCTTCACCCGAATACAAATTGAGAATCCGTTCAATAGTTTTTACCGCACTATTAGTGTGCAGAGTTCCCATCACCAATTGACCTGTTTGCGCCGCTTTTAGTGCCGTATTTACAGTTTCCTTATCCCGCATTTCCCCCACCAGAATTAAATCTGGATCTTCCCGCAAAGCTGCTTTTAAAGCATTATCAAATTTGCGGGTGTGCATTCCCACTTGCCGCTGTTTAACTAAAGACTTACGACTTTGGTGGACAAATTCTACCGGGTCCTCAATCGTAATAATATGTTTAGCCATCTCCCGATTAATATAATCAACCATTGCTGCCATTGTCGTGGATTTACCTGAACCAGTAGGACCTGTCACCAAAACTAAACCCTTGTGATGGTGACAAATATCTCTAAACACTGGTGGTAAGCGCAATTGCTCCATAGACAGAATTTTGAGAGGAATTAACCGCAGTACCATGGCATAACCGCGCAGGGAATCAAACACATTAATCCGCACACGGGCAAAATCGTACTGAGTCGCACCATCAAATTCTAAATGTTCTTGAAACCTTTGAATTTCAGAATCAGAGAGAATCTCCCGCAGCCAACGCATAAAAGTCGGTTTATCAGTTTCGGGGTAACTTGTAGTGAGAATTTCTCCCCGGTTGCGGAAGCGGGGTATTTCTCCTACTCCCAAGTGAACATCAGAGTAACCTTCATCAAATGCTTCCTGGATAAGCTGTACCAATGTCCGTTCTAAAGGTTCATCTGTGGGCGCATTGTCATAAGAATATATTGGTGGTGGCAGAGTAATTATTGACGGTGCTGGTGCATTTATTTCTAAATTTGCCGACTGATGCTGTATTTTTACTTTTGGCAAGGGTGGCGGTATTCTGAATGTTTGTGATTCTGTCATATATCTTCACTTTTTTTAATTGGTCAGTTGTCAGTTGTCAGTTGTCAGTT
>NZ_VIKY01000064.1:0-31764 GCF_009711925.1 Dolichospermum sp. UHCC 0352
CAACACATTATGCGTACAGAGTTGGGAATTTTGAATCGGTAATTGTCCCGTTGAAAGTACATTACAAAAGTACACCGAATTTACCAACTCCAAGGCGGTAATGAAAAAATATTCAAGGCGGTTAAAACCGCACGAGCGGTCACTGAGCTTGTCGATAGCGAAGCGTGGCGTAAGCCATAGTGTCGTTTCCCTCTCAGCACTGAAGTGTCTGAGTTTCCCACTTACCGGGTATTTTTATGATAAGTCCGCAACAGGTAGAGACAATGATCAAGGCACAAATGCCAGATGCCCAAGTGCAAGTACAAGACTTGACAGGTGGTGGTGATCACTATCAGGTAACAGTAGTTTCATCGCAGTTTGCAGATAAGGGAATGGTGCAACAACACCAACTAGTTTATGGCGCATTGCAACAAGCTATATCCAGCGAAGCTATTCATGCTTTAGCACTTAAAACCTACACTCCCGAAGCTTGGCAAGCAACAAACTAATTTTAGATTGAGGATTTTGCATTAAGAAAACAAAATCTAAGATCGTATCAACTCTTGAATTTCAGTAACATAAGGAAATAACTAATCATGACCCCAGAACTTAAAGAAAGAATTGATACTTTGGTAGAAGAAAACAAAATTATGGTTTTCATGAAGGGCAATAAATTAATGCCCCAATGTGGTTTCTCTAATAACGTTGTCCAAATTCTCAATACCTTAGGAGTTCCCTTTGAAACCCTTGACATACTTGCAGATCAAGAAATTCGTCAAGGCATCAAAGAGTATTCCAACTGGCCAACAATTCCCCAAGTATACATTAATGGTCAATTCGTTGGCGGTTCTGATATTTTGATTGAAATGTACAACAAAGGTGAATTACAAGAATTGGTAGAAGTAACACTAGCTTCTTAATATCAACTACAAGATCCCCGACTTTTTTAAGAAGTCGGGGATCTGATCCTTATTAATATTACATTATTGATTACTAATATTTTTTACCAAAACTATGAATAATAAAACAAAGATAGAAGATTGTGGTTATACGTTTATAGGTTCAGCCGTTGATAATTTAGTTCGCCATCTTGAAGGTCAATCATCTCTACAATTATATCCTGAATTTCGAGAACGACGAGAGCGTGCCAATGAATTATTATTTGATTTAGTTGGTAAACAACCTGGCTTGTTTTATATTCGTCGTCAAGGAACTGCAAAAGAACCAGGAGAAGAGATTTGGGAACTAACTATAGCCACAGATCAAGATAACTTTCAATTACCAAAAAAACTGAAAAAGCTAGGAAAAACTTTAGCATTTAAAGCTGCTATTCGTCAAGATGGACATGGCGGATTTAAAATTTTATCAGCTTATTTATTACATGAATTGCGGGGGAATATTGACGGCTATGCTTTACCCTATTGGTTGCGACTAAGTCCCAATCATCAACATCGTTTGGATATTCCTAAACCATTATTGGCAAAAATTAAAAATATGCCAATTTGCGGAAATCATGTCCCCACAGAAGATCAACTTAAAGCCTGGAAAGCATTTTTAAAAGTTGAAGAACGCATTGCTAAATCCCGGCAATTTTGTGTATCTTTCCGAATTTCTCATCATGGCTCAAATTCTCGACAAATCGCTTTAGAAGTTAAAGTTAATTCAGCTACCCTTAACGGTTCTGAAGAGAATATTTTAGGTGTAGAAAACTTTTGGGAACGGGTAAGAAAAGCTAAAAATCAAGAAGTTAACTTTTTAGATTCCGTACCCACAGACAGAAATCGTCGTCACAGTCGTCAATTAGGAACTATTGAAAAAATTGATCAAAAACATAATTTTATTCATGTTCGATTAGAACGAGAAATCATCGAATATATAGCCAAAGGTAATTATCAACTTCCCAAGAATGGTTACTTATTTTTTGATGCTGCTGGAGACATCAAACAAATTGAACGGAAAGAAAAAGCCTTAGAACAATTAAAACAAGGACGCACTCAAAACCCCTATTTAGGTAACTTTCTCTTTGACGCTTCCCAAGCCAGACCGATTATCAAAAGGATTAAACTTAACTCAAAAGACTTATTATTATCTTCTGCAAATGCTGGACAAAAAGCCGCAGTTGAAAAAGTCCTGTCCGCAGAAGATTTAGTGCTGATTCAAGGCCCACCAGGTACAGGAAAAACTACCGTAATTGCGGAAATTTGCTATCAGGTAGCCTTGCGCGGGGGACGCACATTAATTACCTCACAAGCTAATTTAGCCGTTGATAACGCCCTCAGTCGCTTAGTTCACAATCCCGTTATTCGTGCTATTAGAAAGGGACGAGCCGAAAAAGTTGGGGAAGAAGGACAGCCATTTCTAGAAGATCAAGTAATTGGTACATGGCTACAAAATACCGCTACTGACTGTGAAAATAATCTCAGTCAACGTCACGAAAATATTAGAATTATCAATCAATTATTACCATTATCACCACGATTTACAGACTATTTTCTGGCAGAACAAGAAGTAAATCAGCACCAGAATGAACTCAAAAATGAAAAAGATAATTTAGAAACAAGTTATCAAAATCAAGGAATTGAATATCATCAAACTTTAGTAACTAAAAAAGAAATTGAATTATTAATTACTGGGTTAGAAAATATTCTCAAAAATGCCACAAATATAGATTGGGAATCTTCAGAAATCAACAGTTTTTTACCACAAATTAAACCTTATACAGAAAATAATCAAGAAGTACAGAATTTTCGAGAAAATGTGCGTCAAGCTATTAAATGTATTGAAGAACTTGGTTTTACTCGTCCGGGATTTGGTGCATTTGGGTTAGCAGTTTGGTTGCAGAAAAATATCACAACTCATATTTCTGCATTTAAACCGGGATTAAAAGATGCTAATGATGTCGGTTTAGCTATTTCGGAAGTAGCAAAATTAGTTTATATTTTCCAGCAGCATTCTGTATCTTTGGAGAAATTAGAAACAGATCATCAAAATTGTCATAACCAAAACGATTTACGGACAACAATTCAAATTTGGGAAAATCGCAAACGGGAAATTGATTATATTATTGAAGCCATTGTTGAATGGAAATCTACAGCTTACAATAACTTATATCAAGCATTGAAAGAATGTCAAGAATCTGATTTTGAATTAACAGAAAGTATGGTAGGTTTACCATTAGGTTTATTGATGTTTGCCAAAACATTAAAATTAACTATTGTTCCTAAAAATTATCAAATCAGTTTACCAGATTGGGGAGTATTAACAAAAGCCATATCTTATGAAATAGCGGGTAACTTTACCGATAAAAAAGGTAAAAAACATGATTTTAGTTATTTTTTACAAGAAAGTTTTAGTCAAATTCCTATAGTTTTATCAAAAATTGATCAAATTCAATGGCAAACAACCTATCAAAAATTCCAAAATTATCAACTCCTCAATCCTAAACAGCGAAAATTGCTAGTTGAAAACACTCAAGTCTTTTTAATTAGATTGGAAAAAACATACAGTAAGTCCTTTGAATGGAATAACATTGAAGCTACTCTTACCCGCATTACCCAAGAATTACTAGATATTATCTTAGTTCATGCGCGTCAATGTGTTTTAAGAGTTAAAACTGAAGCTGAACAACAATTAGAAATTTTACAACAGCAATTTCAGGAACTTCCAGAAAATGAAATTTCATCAGCACAAATATCTGAAGCTAAATCTCAGGTAAAGAAAACTAAAGAAGCTGCTAATTTAAAACTTGCAGAAGTTATCAATAACTTACAAGCACTTCATAAACAGCAAAATATCCCCCTACCACTACGGATTTTAGCAGAAAAATATCTGACTAGACAAGCAAATATTTGGGAAAAATCCCAGGAATTTTCCCAACAAGTCAAGTTTTGGGAAAATCGTATTAATGAAATGGAAACTCTGATTTTATCATTAGCACCTTTTACTGTTTTAGAAACAATTAAAGACTCTTTAAATCAAGAGTTCACAAATTTCCAAGCAGAAGCTGATATTTATCAACAAGAACTTGCAGAATTACAAATAAAAATATCTGACTTAGAACAGAAATCACAATTACATTTATCAGCTAGTTTAATTAGCGAACGGCATTGGTGGCAGTCAATTTGGCAAACAATCCCAGATAAATTAAAACCAGAATTATCTAATAATGATTTATTAGATTTAGGATCTTTATGCAATATTCAAAATAAATTTAAGTCATGGAAACGACAGCTAAAAAGTGAAGAAAATTATTTGCACAAATATCAAAATTTTGTGCAAGATTGGGTTGCAAAACTTCGTCAACCCTCAGAACAAGATAGTAAAGACCTCAGAGGGATTTATTTAGATAATGCTAACGTTGTTGGTATTACTTGTGTTCAAGCTGCAAATTATAATTTCTCAGAAGAATTTCAATCTTTTGATGTTGTGATTATTGATGAAGTTAGTAAATGCACTCCTCCAGAGTTACTAATTCCGGCTTTGAAAGGTAAAAAATTAGTCATGGTAGGAGATCATCGGCAATTACCACCTATGCTTGATACTAGCACTGTGGAAGAAGTTGCGAAAACAATGGGGAATACGAGGGAAGAATTACAATTTTTAGAAGAATCATTATTTAAAAGTCAGTTTGAAACCGCTGATAAAAGCATTAAAAAAATGCTAAATACTCAATATCGAATGCACCCGATGATTATGGGCGCAATTAATCAATTTTATCATGGTAAATTGGAATGTGGGATTTTAGAACCTGACACAAAACGCGCTCATAATTTAGCAGGAGAAATCATTCAATCTTACCATCATCTCTGCTGGGTAAAAATGCCCAGAGAAAATGAATTTCAAGAAGAACGTAATGGAACTTCATTTTTGAATATTAAAGAAGTTGATGTGATTGAAAGTATCTGTCACCAATTTGAGCAGGTTTGGGTGCATAAAGTAGCAAATGGAGAACAAAAAAAAGAAATAGCTGTAATTACATTTTATGGCGCTCAATTAAGAAAAATTGATGAACGCTTACAATCTGAACTTTTCCCTTCTTTGCAAATTAGAACAGGTACAGTGGATAGATTTCAAGGTATGGAAAGACCGGTGGTAATTGTGAGTATGGTAAGGAACAATCAGCAAGGAGATGTGGGATTTGCCAATAAACCAGAACGGGTGAATGTGGCTTTTTCCCGCGCACAAGAATTATTAGTAATTGTTGGTTGTCATGATTTATTTACAACTAAACCCGGTACAGTAGGTAATATGTATTCTGAAGTTGCCAAAACTGTTAATTCTCATGGAGGTTTTATTGATGTTTCCTGTTTCTGTAATTAAACCAATTGATGAAAATCTGAAATATATAGTTGAGAAAATTGAAACTGAAACTGCTGGTTTAACAGTTTTAGCAGCGCGTCAATTTGGCTATACTGTAATTCAAAATTCTTTAGAATTAACCATTAAAGAACCCCGCAAATTTAATGTTTTAGAAGAGTTTATTATTCGTGCTGCTATGGAGTTTAATCCTCCTCCTACAGCTAATGATTTAGCATCTATCTTAGGGCTGGATTCTGTATTTGTTAAAAGTACCATTGCTAATTTGCAATCTTTACAAACCCTAGCAGATACACCTCAAATTACTGTCACAGCAGAGGGGAGTTTATTTTATGCACAGGGTTCTGTCCCTAAACCTCCATACTCTGTGTCAATTTATGCGATTACTGATAATTTAGCAGGGAAAATTACATTTCAATATGAATCATTGGAAGATGTTGTAATTAAGCAGCCAGATTTAGCCGAATTTGTGAATATAGAAGCGAAAATTCCCGCAATTTCTAGTTTACAACTTGCAGATATTCAGGAAATTATTCAATCTTCTAATTTACCTCTTCATGTTCCAGCAGAAGGTAAATTTGTGACTGATTTTAAAGTCAAAGGGATTACACAAACTATGGATAAAAATATCTCTCTGTTTGTGATTTATGATGGAAATCAAGATAAATTAAATATTCAAATCAGAAGTGGTCAGGAAATTTTAGAAGTTGCTACACAGAAGATTGAAGAATTGTACAATTCAGAAAAGATATCTCTAGAGGAATTGTGTCAATTATCTCAAGAAATTATTAATCAGAACTGAAAGGTTAAATGTAAATTCAAAATTTATGTAAATAATAATGTTTTATTAACCTGTCTTTAAACATAAAAGGTTGACGAATAAACAAAAAAATTCCCCTTGTTGATGTAAAACTAAGGGGTTTGATTTCATATCAATTGCAGTATTTCCCAAATTTCGTCCCCTATACCCCATTGACGAATGCAAAAATCGTGCTATAATTGTCGGCGGTAATAGGCTAATCAGCAAAATCAGATAGCACCTTTAGTAGTAGCCATGTTGTTTTTCGGGTTCCGGTTGAACCATGGTGAAATTAGATACATCATGCAAGTAACGGCTGGCTTCCTCTTCTAAGCGATGAATCCAATATGGTTCCATGATGTTACTATGTCGAAGTGCGGCAAGGTATCCATCCAAATACATCCGCATATCATCCATACGATAACCGCGATTCCATAATTCGACGAAGGCGTCGGTAAGTCTTTGGTAGTAGCGGATGGCTTGTGTGTCTTGGAGCATAACTGCTTTATTAATCTCTTTGCAATGAGAATTGTAGATGATGATTCACGCTTAATGAAGTATCACTTCCCTCTTCTGTATTAACTCATCAGTTAATATTTTCACCTTGGGTGAGACCCCCCAGCAGCTAAAAACTTAATTAGATCCTAACGCCAAAAAATTGGAAATATGGTGATTTTGTAGGGTATTTTTACGATTTTTTGTCAAAAATTTGAGCTGATAGCTTGGACTTAGCTATCTATTTGTAACCACAAAGGGTAATTGATTTTTATCCAATTTTTTAGCCGTTTCTCACCGGGAATACAAATCTAGCTATTAGTGCATAAATTTGTAAAATCAAGTTTGAGAATTTGTTAGCTGTTTCCGGGATAAGTAACTACCTGTCTCTCCCTTTGGTTGTAATCAGGTGTGATTTTTGTGCTACTCCCTTTGGTAAATGATTGTTCTATTGAGTTTACCATATCTCTTCAGGAGTAGGACAGATTGCCAAAAATAAACTTTAATGATAGGAGTCAAGAATTAGGAGTCAAGAATTAGGAGTCAGGAGTCAGGAGTCAGGAGTCAGGAGTCAGGAGGAATAAAAAAAGAAGAGAAGAAGAAAGGAAAGACGGAAAGACGGGAGAAAGAAGAATGAATAATGAAGAATGAAGGTAATAGGGTTGTATGGCTGTTGGAAGTAAATTTTGTAGCTGATTCTAGTTCATACCGCTACAAGTGATAGAAAAGTAATTTTATTTACCTATTTCCGTTGTCCAATGGATATAATGTAAACGTAATAAAAATTTAATAAAGCTACTAGCTTGGCTGCAAATAAAGTAAAAAATAAATTTTCTGCAAGGTTTTTTGAGGGAAATATGAAGAATATGTCTATTGAAGTAACAAAAACTACAAAACCTTAACCATGAGATTGTTAATTTGAGATTCATCAACGCTAAGGGGTCTTACCACTGTGGGTTCGGTTTGTATAGAAATTGTTGAGGGGAATCCCCATCTGAGGTCGTTGTTGGGTTGGCACTTGCAACAACTAGAATACCGAGTTCATCAAGCTGCCAGTATTTATCAAGCAAAAGAAGTGTTTATCAGCCATCAACCCACTCTAGTCATTCTAGATGCGGATTTGTCAGATGGTGATGGGGTGGAGTTTTGCCGCTGGTTACATCGTCAACAACAGCCTTTAATTCTCATGTTATCTGCTCGTACTAATGAAGCCGATATTGTAGCAGGATTAAAAGCGGGGGCGGATGATTATTTGAGCAAACCTTTTGGAATGCAAGAATTTTTGGCTAGGGTTGAGGCAATTATCCGCCGTAACCGGACACCTACTGCACCGGCTTATTTAGATTATGGCAGTTTGCAAATTGATTTAGTCCAGCGTCGGGTGCGTTTTCAAGGGGAGTTTATTGATTTAACGCCCCAGGAATTCAGTTTATTGTACGTTTTAGCACAAGCTGGAGGAGTCCCTTTAAGTAGATCGGAATTATTACGTCGTGCTTGGCCTGATGCTATTGATAACCCCCGCACTATTGATACTCATGTTTTATCGTTGCGGAAAAAGGTGGAACTTGATCCCCGTCAACCCAGTTTAATTCAAACTATCCGCAATGTTGGATATCGGTTTAACATGGAAATTTTGAATGTCAACATTCCGCAAACACACACAAAATTACCAAAAGAGAGATTTACTAATCAACTTCCTGTACTAACTACTCAAAGCTCTTAAAACGGGGAACAGGGAACAGATAATGAGTTAAGTCCATTCTGCTAGTGCTTGAGTTTCGGCTTGCTTGAGGCTGGCTGCTAAGTTGTCCCAGTCTGTATCAGCGGCAGGTTGATTGAGAACTATTTGACCTTGCTGAAGATGTAACAGGTGGGTACAAAATGCTTGAGCTAAATCAATTTGGCGATTTACCATTAAAATTGCCGAGGAATGGGGTTGATTTAGGTGAGTGAGTACACTTATTAAATGAGTGGATGTGGGAGTGTCTAAGGCTGATGTAGGCTCATCTAGGAGTAAAATCTGGGGTTCGGTAACTAGGGCGCGAGCGATCGCAATTAACTGTCTTTGTCCAGCAGCAAGTTGCACCTCGGTTCGTCCTAACCATTGTTCAGGAATTTGCAGTTTTTCTTGCCAATAACTGACTTTTTCCTGAATAGTTTGCTTAGGTACACCGCGCAGAATTAAAGGATAAGCTAAGGCTTCCCCAACTGTCATCCCCAGCAGCTTAGACTCTTGTTGGACAAGCATTACCTGTTGACGCAGTTGGATAAGGGGAATTTGGCGATATTCCTGATTTTTGAGATAAATTTTCCCGCCTGTGGGTTCGTTTAGACGGTTAATGAGGCGTAATAAGGAAGTTTTACCAGCACCAGATTCACCAATAATTACCAAGCGATCGCCTGGTGATACATCCAAGGTAATATCCTGTAAAATCGGGTATTGGTGTTGATGTTGTAAACGTTTATAAAAATTAACAGATTCTAGCCTGAGCATAGGGAATAGGTGAAAATTGTCAACTATCAACCATAGAACAAATCAGAGAAAACGCACAATATCCCTGACTTCTTCAAGAACTCAGGGATCTGCATATTCCTATTTCAAAATATTTCTTAAAAGTCAGAAATTAAACTAGGATAATTGATCACAAATACATCCCTGCTTCCCAATTCTGGATTTTGGGGTTTTATGGGAGTGGTAAAATGAAAAAATTGATGTTCATTTACTAAAATTATTTCTCCAGGTTGCAAAACTTTGTTAAAAACTGGCTTTTCCTTTTTAGCATTGTATAAATGGGTTTCTCCACCTTGAATATTATCTCTTCCTGCGGAAAAAATGCCAATAAAATCGCTACCATCTCTGTGAATACCTTCAGGAGCAGGATTTCCTAAATTAGTTGGTGAACAGGTAGTTCTAATTTGATGAATATCAATTTCTGCTTCTGGATGCAGTTTACAAGCATCACAAAATGCGAAAATTAGGTTCTTAAAAATCTCCAGTTGTATAAGTCTATCATCTAATTCTGCAAATTCCCTTTTGATTCCTCCCAATAAAGGATTATATTCTTTGCTTTGTAGTAGATATCCGTGAGGGAGTTTCACCAATTTATCTCCAGAAACTTTAAATCTGGATAATCTGCGTGAGCGATATTCACCTTTAACATCAGGGTCAATTGGTAAATCTTCAAAAAATGGCTTAAAACCTGCTGTATTAATGGAGTTTACTTTTCTGAGAGTGAACAGAAAAGCATATTCTAATTCCGTATAGAGTGAGACTTTTTGCATAGGATGTTTCTCCTTGCATTGGTAAATACTACCACACTTATCTAAGTGGTAGGTTTGTAATATCTATTATATTCAAGTCTCATAAAAATATCGTAAATTTGACTACAAAAATTACAAAAAAAAAAGGAAACTCCAGAAGAGGTTTTCGGCGGCTTTACTTTTCGTTACATATTACTGAGAAGCCGCTCCGCGGCTACGGTTTTTTTCTGTTCACCTACTTGTTTAAATTTTCATGAAAATCAAGGTACATTAAGGTGGTGTGCAACTTGTTCTGAGAGGATAAATTGCCAACACTTCATCACAGCTATTTATAAAAATGATTGATTGGTTATATAAATACCCAAAACTATATCCTGGTATTTTACTCAAACGCTACAAGCGGTTTTTTGCTGATATTCAATTACATTCTGGAGAGGTGATCACAGCACATTGTCCGAATACAGGTCCAATGACGGGAGTTTCTACCATTGGTAGTGCTGTACAAGTTTCCAAAAGTGATAATCTTCAACGCAAATTAGCTTATACCTTAGAGTTAATCCAGGTCAATGATCATGCAACAACTTGGGTAGGTGTAAACACTGCTTTACCTAATCGGGTGATTAAATTGGCTCTACAGCAGCATTTATTCCCAGAATTAAGTGAATATGACCAGGTTAAGGGTGAAGTAGTTTATGGAAAAGATCGGAAAAGTCGGGTGGATTTTTATTTAACGGGAAGTTCTCAACAGCGCCCAATTTATTTAGAGGTAAAAAATACAACTTGGTCACAAGGGAGTTTAGCGTTATTTCCTGACACCGAAACTACCAGAGGACAAAAGCATTTACGGGAATTAATGGAAGTTTTACCCCAAAGTCGATCAGTAATGCTGTATTTTATTAACCGAGGTGATTGTTTAGAGTTTGCACCTGGGGATAGTAAAGATCCTGTATATGGTCGGTTGCTACGGGAAGCAATTCAACTAGGTTTGGAAGTTCTTCCTTGTCGCTTTGATATATCTCCAGAAGGTATCCGTTATTTGGGTTTAGCAACAATGAAAAGCCAATGCAATGACCTTAAAGAGCCAGTTGACACTGTAATATCTTGATCAGAGTTCTCAATCACGGATATTGAAATGCGGTTAGAAACCTTGAGGAGTAGAGGGTGATTGAATGCGAGCATTTGTAACCGGGGGGACAGGCTTTATTGGTTCTCATATAGTGCGATCGCTGTTAGAGTCAAAATACCAAGTTACCGCTTTAGTTCGTCCTAGTAGTAACCTGGGTAATTTACAGGGTTTGGCTGTAGATATTGTCAAAGGTGATTTAAATAACCCAAATATCTGGGAACAGATGCAGGGTTGTCAATATCTTTTTCATGTCGCAGCCCATTATTCCCTGTGGCAAAAAGACCGAGAATTGCTTTATATTCATAATGTTGACGGTACAAGCAACATCTTGGCCGCAGCCGAAAAAGCCGGGATTGAACGCACCGTTTATACTAGTTCCGTTGCAGCCATTGGTGTCGGTAAATTTGGTGAAATTGTGGATGAAACCTATCAAAGTCCGGTAGAGAAATTAGTAGGAGATTACAAAAAATCAAAGTTTCTGGCGGAACAAGTGGCAATATCCGCTGCTAATCAGGGTCAAGATATTGTGATCGTTAATCCTAGTAGCCCTATTGGTCCATTAGATATTAAACCCACTCCTACAGGTGATATTATTCTGCGGTTTTTACGCCGACAAATGCCTGCTTATGTAGATACAGGGTTAAATTTTATAGATGTGCGCGATGTAGCTAAGGGGCATTTATTAGCTTTAGAAAAGGGAAAATCAGGCGATCGCTATATTCTTGGTCATCAAAATCTTCCCCTCAAACAACTCCTAGAGCAACTTTCGCAAATCACTAATTTACCCGCACCGCAAACATCTATACCAGCTTGGATACCCCTAACTGTAGCTTGGATAGACGAAAAAATCCTTGCCCCTCTAGGGAAAACTCCCACAGTTCCCATTGATGGAGTCCGCATGGCACAGCAACCAATGTATTATGATGCTTCTAAGGCTATCCGCGAATTAGGTTTACCTCAGTCCCCTCTGAATGTAGCCCTCAAGGATGCTGTGGATTGGTTTATAGCTCAAGGTTATGTAAATTAGGTGAAAGTGAAAGTTCATTATTTTACCTCTGATTTTGTAGGGGTTTAGCATTGCTACACCCAAATAATGATTTTTGAATTCAACCTGTGGTGTAATTAAAAGAGGAGAACGATTAAATGGCAATTAATTTACAACAAGCAATAGATATTGGCAAGTATTTAGTTACACAACGGTTATTAGGACGGAAACGCTTTCCCCTGGTCTTGATGTTAGAACCCCTATTCCGCTGTAATTTAGCTTGTACTGGTTGCGGTAAAATCCAGCATCCTGTAGAAATACTCAAGCAAAATCTCACCCCAGAACAGTGTTTTGCGGCGGTAGAAGAATGTGGCGCACCAGTGGTTTCTATTCCCGGTGGAGAACCTTTACTACATCCCCAAATAAGTGAAATTGTTGAGGGTTTAATTAAACGCAAGAAATATATTTACTTGTGTACTAATGGTTTATTACTAGAAAAGAGTCTTGATAAGTTTAAGCCTTCTCCTTATCTAACTTTTAGTGTCCATTTAGATGGAATGCGGGAATGGCATGATAAATGTGTAGACAGAAAAGGCGTTTTTGATACTGCTATTCAAGCGATTCGCGCGGCTAAAGCTAAGGGTTTTCGTGTCGCTACCAACACAACCATTTTTGAAGGTTGCGATATCCAAGAAATGCAGGGATTCTTCGATTTTCTGGAAACATTGGGTACTGACGGGATGATGATTTCTCCTGGTTACAGTTACGAATGGGCGCCAGATCAAGATCATTTTCTGCAAAAAGAACAAACTCGCGCTTTATTTAGAGAAATTCTCTCACCTTACACATCTGGAAAGAAGAATTGGAACTTCAATCACAACCCTCTATTCTTAGATTTTCTCATTGGTGAGAAAGACTATGAATGCACTCCTTGGGGTAGTCCTAGTTACAGTGTTCTTGGTTGGCAAAAACCTTGCTATCTGTTGAATGAGGGTTACTATGCAACCTTTCAGGAGTTGTTGGATAAGACTGATTGGAGTCAATATGGCGGTGCTAGTGGTAATCCTAAATGTACTGATTGTATGGTGCATTGTGGTTATGAACCGACAGCAGCAATGGACGCAATGCAGCCGAAAAATATTGCCCGTTCTCTAACTACTGTGTTTGGGAAGTAATAGTCTGAAAATTGTCTGAATCAGGATGCTCAGGATTTAAGGATTTACAGGATTAAATACAGCATTTTCCGGTGTTAATCTTCTAATCCAGTAAATCCTGATTCTGATGATGAAAACTTTCTGAATTATTTACACACCCACCGGAACTTTAGTTGCTGCTGGTTGTTTTTTACCATCTGGTTCTACTGCTTCTCCTTCAATAAATGAACGTAACATCCAAGCCATTTCTTCATGTTTTTCCATCAACTCAGTTAAAAAGTCAGCAGAACCTTGATCATGAAATTCTTGACTACACTGATCTATATGATTTCTTAAATTGCGAATAATCTGCTCATGATCTTCCACCAATTGAGTTACCATCTTGGTTGCTGTAGGAATTTTATCGCTATGTTCTTTGAGGGTTGCAAGACTTAAAAATCCTGCCATTGTACCTGTTGGATAACAGCCCAAAGTCCGAATCCTTTCAGCTATTTTATCAATATTTATTGTCAGTTTTTGATAGTGTTCTTCCCAAAGTTTATGCAAGGTACGAAACTGAGGCCCGACAACATCCCAATGATACTTTTTTGTTTTTACTAGCAATACATTGGCATCTGCTAAATCTTGATTTAACAAATTCATCACACCGTGACGCTGTTGTTCTGTTAAACCAATGTTTATTTTATGTATGGTCATTATTATGAACTCCGATTACTACGTAAACACCTTACATATTCTCAAAATACAGACATGATCCACATCAATCAAAGGTAAGATTAATGTTCAGTTACTTTTATATATTTAGGAATATGCTGATTATTTTCTTTTGTAATCAAGCCAAAGCTGAAAATCATCCATATTCCTAAATTTTTGAAGAAAATGAGGAGATCGTGCTTATTCTTGATAAATCATATTTACTTCTTGTTACCTATAATTTTTTCCAAAAAGCCTTCTGGCAATTGGCTTTTATTTATAATTAGTTAATTTATAAAAATCACTCTGAGGAGAGAATAGCAAGAATAAGGGTACGCGGATGAGCGTAGATAAACGCGGATAAAGATGCGTTAATCAATGGATTTATGTAGGATATCAACTGGCTTTGAAAAATAGCAAATAGTTCTTCCTTATCAAATCTACGATAACAACTTTTTAACCGGATGTTAAGCCTCTTCACTTATAAAGTTACAAAAATTTTAATTTTCTGGAATAACACGTTGAGGAGGTTGCACCGCACTATTGCTATGGATATTACTAATGATTTCGTTTGCACTTCTAGCATCCATATTAAGTTGTGCCTTCTCTAATTCAAGTTTGTCATACAAAAATTTATGTCTTAAATCAAACTCAGTGAATATCTCACTCCACTTTTTAACATAAATTTTATAATTATCAACAACCTGTACTAGAGATTTTTCACCATGAGACTTAGCACTTTGTATTTCTCTTTCAATATATTTAGATTTGTCAAAATCATTACCAATTAAATAAAATTCCCAAGTCACGTTAGAAGCATTAAATTCATCTTGTTCCAAAATTACTCCCATATATTTTTTAACCTGCTCTAATTCTTTTGAACCAAGCTTCTTTTGAGGATGTTTTAGCTCTACAACTACATTATTGATAGAAGAATTATTTAAAAGCTGCCGTACCATAAATATATCCATTTCTTTATTCTTGTCAGGATGATCAATAGAAACAATAGGCTTTTCTCCTCTTAATAGATAAGTATACCTACGTAATGCTTCTTCAAACTTTGGTTCAGCAGCAGTTACAAGATGATATTGCTCACCAAAAATCCAGTAATGATTTTCTACAAATTTTTGAATATGATCTCGTTCGTTAGCTTCTAAATCTTGATTGAAAACTAAATTTCTCAACTGATCAATAGCTCTGTATCTATCTTCTATTAATCTTACAGTTTTAATAATATTTGTAAGTTTGGTAACTTTTAAAGATTCAGATAAATGTTCTAAATCAGAAGAAGTTAACTTGATAATTTCTCCTAATACATCAATTAATTTAGTTCTTTCATCTGAATCAAGAATTAAATTCAAAAAATGAACAAATACTTTCTTTTGTTCAATATTGAGAGAACTAAAAATTTTTGGTTCTACCTGATATAATTCTTTGATAAAATCTTCAAGTTCAGCTTTTCTGTATTGATCCCAAGTATTATTACTAAATCTTGGGAAAGCATTATTTCTTCTAAATTCATCTATTATTACATCCGATTTTGTCTTCAGAAAAATTTTTCTTCTATTTTGAAGCTGTTGATTAATAAAATGAATCAAAGAATTATAAATTTGCTTATTCTGTATATTTCTCCATCCAAAATGTTCTTGATCAAAGAACTCACTTTTAACAAAAACACTATGAGAAAAATGATCGCCTTTATTATTAAGAGTAGTTGTATTTTTATCTATTTCTTCACCTTTGGAATTAATACAGTAATATCTGGAATATTCATTCTTTAGAGATTGAGACCAGCGAATAAATTTCAAATTAAATAAATATTGACCAATTTTATGTTCTAATTCAGTGAAATCGCTAATGAAATTAGATTTATAATCTAAATCCATATCATTTATTTTAATTGAAAAGTTTTTCATTGAATTTAGTTCAAGAAACCAGCTAAATTCTCTATATAGATAGATATTAAGATCATCATTAAAATCATTAGATGTAATTGTATGAATATCATCAAAAAAAACTGTTGTTCCTGTTTTTTTATCAGTTTCTACCTCTTCTGATATATCATAGTTATCCAATTGTTTATGATTTATATTTATGCTATAACTATATCTTTTTCCTTCTTTTTCATAAATAGTATCCCATTGTGCTGAGGAAGAAAAAGTAAAAAAAGTTAATCTGCCTATACCATTGTTACCGTGAATATGTGATAGATTCTTGGCAGTACCAAAATTAATTTGTTTATTCGATTCATAAAAGAGTGAAAATCTATTTGGATCAGCAATACCACATCCATTATCTATAATTTTTAGTTCTGATATTCTTCCCAAGTCATCAGATTGCATTATTATATTAATTTCAGTAGCCTCCGCATCAAAACCGTTCCATATATATTCTGCAATGGATGATAAATAATCATGGTTTTTAAGTGCTTGGTTGATACCTAATGAAGTAATTTGAATATTTTTCATATTTTTATATTGGATGATTTGTGATGTTATATCATGTATCAAGTTTTAAAATGATTGGAACCATCCACAATATATCATAATAAATGGGAGATTAATCGTTCATAAGTTAGTAGGTTGCGTCAAACTTAATAAATTATTAGCTGCTGACGCACCTTACTAATATGACTTTAAAACCCTAACCTTTCACAGGTGTACCGCAGGGATAAGTCGCTGCTTTTTCCTGACTACCCTCACTTACAGGCTTGTCTTTAGCTGTTAAATAATCTTTTTGCAAAGTATCTAATAAAGCTTCACGTCCATCATACAGCCGCTTCAGGGGACGAGGTGAACATTGATTCAAGACATAAGCTGTTACCAAAGGTAAAGCAATTGTACTATCGGTATAACAAACAATAGCGCTAGGTAACTCATCGGGGTCAATTTTACCCCAACTCACAGCTTCAGCAGGAGTCGCACCGGATAAACCACCAGTATCAGGACGGGCATCAGTAAACTGAATAAAGAAATCATGTCCCCGTTCTTCCAATCCTAAAACCTCGTGAAGTTGCGGTTGTGTTTGTAATAAAAAGTTCTTGGGACTACCACCACCAATAATTACCGCTGCACTTGTACCGTCGTTTTCTCTCGCCCCATAAACGATAGCTGCGGTTTCATTGACATCAATAGCAGGATCTATTACCAGCTTTGAACCCTCTAAAGCCAAAGCGGCGACATTCATCCCAATGGAACTATCTCCAGGGGAAGAAGTATAAATAGGTACGCTACATTCATAAGCTGTCGCCAATAAGCAGGAATTTTGGACACCCAATTGCTTTTCTATTTCCCAGACGCACTTACCCAGCAAATGATGGAATTCCGCCGTTCCCATGCGTTTTTGGAAAGGTTCAGCTTGGAGAACTTTGCGAATAAAAGCGTCCGTTTCTAGCAGTACATCGTAACCAAAAATAATGTCATAAATTCTGATTGTTCCTTCTTCCCGTAATTTGACATCATCTAAAAAGGGACTACCCGCAAATAGTTCAAAACCCAAACCATAGTGCATATCATGGTAAAGATTCGCACCTGTGCAAATCATCCAGTCAATAAAACCATTGCGAATGAGGGGCGCAAGGGCGGAAACCCCAAAACCTGCGGGTGTCATAGCCCCGGAAAGGCTTACTCCTACGGTGACACCCTCTTGAAACACCTCCTTAGTCAGCAGTTGACAGGCTTCCCGCAACCGGGCTGAGTTGTAAGCGGTAAAATAGGTATCAATCAAGTCAACCACGCTAACATTGTTAGACATGGGGATAGGTGCAATTTTCTTACCTGGCTTTTGTGACATTTTTGGGAAATCCTGAATAGTAAATATGCCGAATATAATGTTATCGTATTCAAATGTACGGAAGTTGCTAAAATGTTATGCAGCTATATAAATTAGCGGCAATGCTGAAGATAATACTTCGGAAGTCATCCAATTTTCTATTTCTATTTGAGCAAATCCAAAGGTATATCTCAACCAATATTTGCTATTATTAAAGACAACTAACTTGTTATTAATTATGGCACAAGCTTTGGTGAATCTTTCTGAAGGAATCACATCCGAACCCGCACCATTGGAATTTACCACTGATGGTGTGATTAGGATAGGCAAAACTCGTGTAACACTCGATACGGTAATTGCTGTTTTTAAACAAGGAACAACACCAGAAGAAATTGCTTACCGTTATCCATCCCTTAAACTTGCTGATGTCTATGCTACCATTGCCTTCTACCTCAATCATCAACAAGAAGTGGAAGTGTATCTACAGCAAAGACAGCAACAAGCACAGGAAATTCGTAAAATAAATGAGGTCAGATTTGACCCCCAAGGGTTGCGTGATAGATTGTTGGCGCGGAAAGCAGAACGGGAAGTATGTTGAAACTGCTTGCTGACGAAAATTTTGATAATACTATTGTCAGGGGATTGTTGCGACGTAACCCAAATATTGATATTGTCAGAGTCCAAAATGTTGGTCTTTTGGGTGAAGATGACCCAACTATCCTAGCATGGGCAGCCAAAGAAGACCGAGTGTTACTTACTCATGATGTCGCTACAATTACAAGCTATGCCTATGAACGGATTACACAAGGTCAGCCCATGCCAGGAGTGATTGAAGTTATTACAGATACACGAATTGGGCAAGTAATAGAAGATATTCTGCTTCTGATAGAGTGCTGTTTAGAGGGAGAATTGGCAGGACAAATTTACTATCTTCCTCTGTAAAAATCGCAATTAATTACCTGTTAACTTAAGTGTGGTGGTTGAAATGTACGTAAATATTAAACATTATAAGTCTAATGAAGGGTCTTCTGGAGAAATAACTGAAAAAGACCTATCTGAAATATTGGATATTCTCAATTCAGAAAAATATATGCAGAGAGAGGCAGCATCACAAGAACTTAATGATTCCGATCTAAAACAAATACAGAGTGAACTTCAGAATGAAGCTGATGAACTATTCTCGCAGGGTAAGATCACTCAATTAGCCAAGTGGAAGTACCCTCAAAACTGTCATTCCCTAACCCGCAAAATGCAAGAGAAGCGAGGATGGACAAGAGTTTTTGGTTATGCTTTTGAAAAAAAGTATTTAGCTGAATCTTCAATAGTATTAAGCTCACATTCTATCACTAGAGATGAATTCGGTAACTTAGTGGAATTAACTTATTTTTTCCCTCCTGATTTATATCACTTCATTGAGCATAAAACTGGTAAATTTGGTATTGACTTGATAGCTATAGATAAACACTTTTGAATCAATCTTATTGTTGATTTTTGAATTTTCAAGGCGATTCCTACGGAGTGCTATCTCTTCAGGACGCGATCACGTTCGCGATCGCTCTTTTCAGTTTACAATAAAGTCATCCCAGAGGATTAATTCAGAAACCGATGCCAACCCTCACAGATATTTCCACTTTGATTGTTAGCACACCAGGCACTTGTGGTGGTCGTCCACGAATTGCTAACACTCGCATTACTGTTCAGTATATTGTCAATGAGATTAAATCTGGGATAACTCCAGAAGAAATTATTGAAGATAAGCCTTTTTTGACCATTGCAGGTATTTATACTGCGTTGGCTTATTATTATGCTAATAAGGAATCACTAGATATTCAATTCGCTCGATATCAAGAAGAATGTCAACGACTTGAAGCAGAATATAAAACAAATTATTAAGATCGCAGCTAACAGAATTTATGTGATTTCTGGTCTATTATAACTAATGAATTTGTCGAAGTAGAAAAATTATACTTCATTCTCTCAATCTTAACAGTTATTTATCAATAGGGTTTATGAAAAGCGACACACCAGAAGAATTACATCCAGATTCAGCAGATCAAGAGATTTCCCGGTTAATTGATGAGGTAATATCAACATCCCAAACTGATGAAAAATACCGTCAAAAAATGCAGCGACGGAAAGAAGTCCAAGATCAACGCATAGCTAAAGCCATACCGGAAAAAGGCTTAATTATCGTCAATACTGGTCATGGTAAGGGTAAAACTACTGCGGCTTTGGGAATGGTTTTGCGATCGCTCGGACATGGACATAAAGTAGCCATAGTGCAATTCATCAAAGGCGCATGGGAACCAGCAGAAAAACGTGCTTTTAGCCACTGGGAAAACCAACTCGAATTTCATGCAATGGGAGAAGGCTTTACATGGGAAACTCAAGATCGTGATCGTGATCTTGATAAAGCTGCTGCTGCTTGGGAAAAATCCCTAGAATTTATCAACAACCCAGACTTTAAATTAGTTCTCCTCGATGAAATTAATATTGCTCTGAAACTGGGTTATTTACAGGTTGAAGAAGTATTAGCAGGTTTAGCTCAAAAACCAGCAGACAAGCACGTAATTCTCACGGGAAGAGGCGCACCACCGGCATTAATTGAAAAAGCCGATTTAGTCACTGAAATGACATTAATTAAACATCCTTTTAAGGATCAAGGTGTGAAAGCTCAAGCGGGAATTGAGTATTAATTCAAATTTGTCATTAGTCATTAGTCATTGGTCATTAACTGATTTCTCCCTGCTTTATAGTATTTCCTAATCATATCGAGTATATTTATAGCCTCCTCCTCGCTTGCGGGGTGGGGTTCTTGTACCTCACTAAAAAATGCTATATCCCAAGGACAATTATTTACGTCCACCTACTTATTTAAAACCATCGCTTCCTTGTTGGCATATCTGCAAAATTTCCCTATCATTAGAACTTACAGAACTCAACTGATGATAGTCTTGTAAAGTTACTGAATAAGGATAAGTTGTGAACTCATTTTCATTAACTTTAGGTATTGTACTGCTTGTAGCAACGTCCATTGCACCAACTTCACCAGGGGAACTTCTCACTGTCATTGCTAATTCTCCTGACTTAGCCAAAGTTCCTTGAAAACAACTAAATTCAGAGTGAGGAACATACAAAGCACCAATAATTTTACCTTGTTGTTTTTGAAAGAGGATGTAACCTTGTCCTAATTGATTTGGTGTTGTTGATTGTCCATAAAGATAAGTTCCATCTTGTTCGGGAAATTGGACTTGTCCTTTTCTCCCCAATTCTCTCGTATTTGTAGATAATGCTGTGATATTTTCTGTTAACTTATCAGTAGAGATTTGATTAGAAATATTAACTGGTGATTTTTGCATACTTTCCTCTTTGATCACAGTAGGATCAAAGTTAATCTGTCTTTGGTTGATAGGTACTACATAATTAGTAGTGAAGGCTGTTGACGAGAGGAGTTTGTAATGTTGTTGACTAGAATAACTAATACCTAAAATACCAGCCGAAACAATTAGTCCCACGATGGGAAATTTAAATTGGCTAGAAGTCATTAATTTGGAAATGTGGTTAAGCACTGGATTTCTCCTGTAATGAAGTTAACTATTGTTGTTTCCTGGATTTCTGCAATAATAACTAAATACTAATTACCTAAGATTCCCTCAAAAGTTTTATCTATATATTTAATTTAAAATTAAGCAAAAACTCGCTAGTTATATAATTTTGGGGAATAATCTGAGATTATGATTATTTAGTAACTTTATACTTTACTTCAGAAAATCATCCAGTTGGGGGATGTAAAATTGAGATTGGCGATTTTTATACTTTGTCATTGTCATTGTGTACTTTTGGGAAATATCTAGGGCTTGCTGAATAAACCGAAAACCTAGATAGATTAATAGTTTCCCGGTTAAAAAAGTGAATTAGGTGCAAGGAATAAGGATTGAAACCATTAAAAACCTATCACTTTCTGAAATTTGAGACTATTCTTCTCTCCTTCTAATTCTTCCTCCTGACTCCTGACTCCTGACTCCTGACTCCTAGCCCTCACGAAAAGACTTTTTCAGCAAGCCCTATCTAATCTATTGAATTTTGGTGTTGACCCATAGATACATACAACTTCTAATTCACAGATTTCGCAAAATAAATTAAAATAAAAAAATTGCCCCCTGTTTTAAAATCAGGAGGCTCATCACCAAGAGGGATGTTTTGAATTACACTTTTGCGTGTTCACATTCCTAGCTGGCAATATATTCTTTAACATTAGCGCGGCGACGACGTAAATGTGCAAGAGCTTGATGCTCTAATTGACGAACTCGTTCCCGACTGAGGTTCAAACGTTCACCAACTTTCGCTAAAGAGAGTTCATTTCCATCTTCTAAACCAAAGCGTAAAGCTACAACTTGGCGCTGTTGGGGTGTGAGTTCTGCAAGCAGGTTATTCAAGTCGTGACGCAAAAACTCCTGAGTCGTGTAATACTCTGGTGATGGACCGTCATCTTCCAACATTTCTTGCAATTCGGTATCTTGATTTTCACCGACGCGCACATCTAAAGAAACTGGTTGACGCGCCATATTCAGATATTCACGAATTTGAGCGGGTTCTAACTCTAGTTCTTTGGCGATTTCTGTAGGTGTGGGTGATCTTCCTAATGTTTGCGCTAATTCCCGTTGAACTTTTTTAATTTTGTTCAGTTTTTCGGTAATATGGATTGGTAGACGGATTGTCCGACCTTGTTGGGCGATCGCTCTGGTAATTGCCTGACGAATCCACCAATAAGCATAGGTTGAGAATTTGTAACCCCGCATGGGATCAAATTTCTCCACACCCCGTTCTAATCCCAAAGTTCCTTCCTGGATTAAATCCAGAAATTCCATATTCCGCTTTTGATATTTTTTCGCAATAGCTACAACCAAGCGCAAATTCGCTTCAATCATTTTTTGCTTGGCTCGCTTACCTTGTACCATCAGATGATTTAGTTCTGTTTCTGATTGATTAACACGGGCAGCCCATTCTGATAAACTAGGTTCATGGTCAATTTCTTTGCGTAAAGCTTCTTTAGCTTCTAGCAGTGCCATCATTTGCTGTACTTGTTTACCGTAGATGATTTCTTGTTCACGGCTCAACAAAGGTACACGGCCAATTTCTCGCAGATAAGTTCTTACCATATCAGCGGTAAATTTGGCATTGACATTCTCTGTATGATTTTTAACTGTAGCCATTGGTGCTTTTATCCTCTACTCTTTAAGCATAATCAATATTTTTTTTCAACAAAGGCAATTCGTAAGCTGACAATATACATCAATGAACATGGAAAGCTACCATCAAAAATTACACTAATTAAGCCTTTATTAAGATGTTGCTAGTCTAAAAATGTGTCTCGTTACCCTCTCTTAATTTTGGAGTTTTAGCAGAAATACATTGGGTTGGTTGCTAGAATTCTTTTTTTAAGTTATCTAGTAGTCGGTTTAAAACCCGGAGTCAGTATGAGTTTACTTTGATTTTATGTTACGACAAACAGAGTCAATAGTAAAGTTCCCAGATGATAAATATTTCAGTAATCAAGGCAAAAAGTTGATCACTATTTTTCTTTAACTTCCAAAAACTGTGTTTATATACTCATGGTGACGCGAAAACTCCCTCTAAAGTTGCTTTCAACTAGCCGGATAACCGAACTTGAGTTACTTGGAAATGGAGGAATGTTACGAAGTTGTTAGTTGTTAGTTGTTAGTTGTTAGTTGTTAGTTATTGATTTAAAACTAGAAACCTAAGTCTGCTTTTGCTAGTTCAGCAGCGGTAAATACTTCCTCGTCTGTTTTTTCTTCCCAAGCGATCGCGCCAATTTCGGCGTAGAATGTGGAATCATAGGGACGAGTCCGCACAACCACTGGCATAGGAACAGCATGACCTAAAATTAAGGCCTGTTGTTTAGAGTCTAACTTAGCTAAGACTGAGCGTAAACCACCCGCACCAGATACACCCGTAAAAATAGCATCAATATCTTTTTCATCATTGAGCAAAGCGGTGATCCGAGTCCCGATCTGGGACATGACTTCATTATCTATGCCTGATGGACGTTGATCAACTACCAAAAGCGTGACAAAATATTTTCGCAGTTCTCTAGCAATAGTTCCAAAAATCGTACTTTGGACAACTCCTGGGTCAAGAAAGCGGTGCGCTTCCTCTATTGTAATCATTAATGGTGTCGGCCGATCTAAAGGATTTTTACTTTGGAGAAATTTATCAGCTTTTTTGACATAATGCTCATGTATCCGTCTGGTGATCATATTTGTCACCAACATATATGAAAGCATATTTGACTGGGAACCAAATTCAATAACTACGTTTTTTCCAGCTTCTAGACATTGGACGATGTTTTTAATATAATTTTGCGGACAAGCACTACGCATATACTTTAAACTATCTAAGCGAAAAAGTTTCCGCTGTAATGCCATAATTGAGCCTTTGTGTCCGCGTTTTTCGTCACAAAACATCTCAATATCTTCGTTACTCATATTTAGTAACTTAATAATCCAAGATTTACCCAACTCTGTAAAGAGGATATTGGCATTATCTAAAGCCGCTTCAGAAAGTCCTAAATCACGATTACATAATTTAATATCTTCAACTTCAACCTGTTCATAGCTGAGATATAGTTCTTGTGCGTCCCGAACACCTCGACGCTTTGTTGAATCTGGATCAAGTGTGTAAACCTCAACTTGTCCGGGAAATAACTGTTTTAAGCCTTTAACAGTGTTGACGTTTTTTCCTTCTGCGACTGCTTCCCAACCATATTCTGAGTGCATATCAAAAATCAAGTTGACAGCAGCATTCTTACGAATTACACCAGCTAAAATCAAGCGCGTCAGGAAAGATTTTCCAGTTCCCGATTTCCCAAAAATCCCGTTACTCCGTTCCACAAAGCGGTTTAAATCAATGCAAACCGGCACATCCATATCTAAGGGTTTACCGATAGAAAAGTTTTTGCGTTGAGGATCATCTTCCCAGCCAAAAACTTTCCGAAAATCCTCTTCCTTGGCTTCGTAAACTTGGCTAAAGTGACTAGGAATAGTTTTAACAGGTAATAATTCCATCGTCGTACTGGTTTGGGGTTGAAAGGATGCTAAACCCGTAGACGATGGTATGAAAGAATTAGGGGATTTACCATTACTAGAAAAGCCAGATGCTGGAGATTCAGGGGTAAACATCAGCATGGGTGCTAGGTTGATCATCCCATAAGTACCGCTACCGGCTAATACTTCGCGCAAGAAACTATCATCCCAATTGGGAGGACTAGCTGTAATGCGGTCATTTGCCATACCCAAGGATACATCTGTTAGCATACAGAAAAAGCGCGATCGCATTCCCTGTACCACGAGAAATTTACCTACCCGCATATCTTCTACAGAGATATCTGGGTGTAATCTGACTTCTAAACCTCCAGTCAGAGAACCTTCAATAACTGAACCTAATGGTAATCCCAAATTCATTTTTGTTCGTTGTTCGTTGTCAGTTGTCAGTTGTTAGTTGTCAGTTGTTAAGGAACAGGGAGGACAGAGAAAGAAATTCTTACCCATTACCCATTACCTATTACCCATTACCCATTACCCATTACCCATTACCCATTCCTTAGTCAATTTGAATACTTGTTGGTGAATTTCCTCCGGGTGGTGTGATTCCTGGTAATGGGTTTCTAAATTGTGAATAGATGCGATCGCGCCAAGCAAAAAATGCTTCATAATCAGGATTATTGGCTATGCTGGACAATCCTTTCCCTCTCAGAGATACTGGTAAATCCAAATAAGCACCATCGGGAAACTTCAAAAGCATTGATAAACTAGCAACTGTTAAATCAGCTAAAGTTGGTTCATCACCTGTTAAATAAGGACTACCTACCAACAATTGGGTAATAATATCCAAATCTTGTTTTAAGCTAGTAACAGCCGCATTTACCACATCTGGTGTAAAACCGACACCAAAACCCAGCGCTGACAGAAAATCACCAGGAACACCTTCGATAACACTTCTGAGAATATCTGGAGTGGAAACTGGTAACAACGACTTACGAAAACTCTGATCTTGACTAATAGCTGCAAATAGAGCCTTTCTACCTTTAGCACCGATTGACTCATCAGCCCAATCTTCCAATAATAAAGTCAAAGCGCGTTTTTTGGGATCTATCGGTATCAGCAGACGATCTGGGTATTCTGAATCTAAATATTTAGCGATTTCTGTAGAATCAGCAATATATCTATTGCCATCTTTTAACACTGGAACTTGTTTTTGTCCAGTCAAGCGAAATAATTCTAGCTGGCCAATGCCTGGTGCAACTTCGATTTTGCGATACTCTAGTCCTTTATAATCTAAGAGTAAACGAACTTTTTCGGAAAATTGAGATAGTTCCCACTGATATAGTTCTAGCATATTGTATATTCTGCAACTTGTTTAGTTGTTAATTTTATAATTGTATCCTTAATTCTTAGCATTTTTCCTGTGAATTTATCATTTTCTGGGTTGAGTTGTTGCCCATCAAGTTGAAAATTACTCGAATTTGTGTGATAATTAGACTCGGATTGTTATGCCTGTCAATTGATTGAGCATTTTTCCAGACACTTGAGATCTTCAAAATAGTTCACAGCATAAAATTGTTGAAATTGTTGAAATTGTTGGATATTATAATATTCCTACTTCTGACTACCGACTTCTAAATTCTTTGATAACTTTACCTAAATTTTTACAAAAAATCTTGTTCCTCAGTCAAGAACCTTTTTAGTTGGCAGAATGTGATAAATCTTGATATAACTTATATGCAATCAATACAAACAAAATTTATGAACGCTAATTACAGCAAATTATTGACCAAAATTACTGCAATCATGGGATTAATGAGTATCGGTCTTTTAACTACTATCCCATCTCCAGCGAAAGAAGTCCGCAATCCCAATTCCAGACCAAGTATTTTCAACGAACCGCTCTACAATCGTGGTAAAAAGCCCAGTGAAACTGCACCAGTTACCACACCCACACAGCCAGAAACAGAAGTTCCCACTGTTAAACCCACCCCAACAGCACCTCTAACCGAAACAAAAGAAACCAGAAACCTAGTAGTGTTAGCTAATGCTAATGGATCTTTTACAACCCTGATCAAAGCTTTAGCAGCAGCAGGACTGACAGATACTTTACAGGGAGATGGTCCTTTTACCATTTTTGCTCCCACAGATGCAGCATTTAAGAAACTTCCAGCAGAAGCGTTACGGGATTTATTGAAGCCAGAAAATAAGGAAGTATTGGTGAAGGTTTTAACTTATCATGTAGTCTCTGGAAAGGTACTCTCTGGAGATTTGAAATCTGGAGAAATAAAAAGCTTACAAGGAGATCCTATTACTGTTAAAGTTGATAGTGATGGTGTACAAATCAATGATGCAAAGGTAATCAAGCCAGATATTGAAGGTAGCAACGGAGTTATTCATCAAATTGATAATTTGATTCTACCTCCTAGTTTATAGATTTTTAGTATTTGATTGATCAAAATCCGTAAGTTAAAATCCCCAAATTCTCGAAAAAAATCGGGGATTTTACCATGGGAAAAGACTCAGTTTAAACTGGACTTTTTTGAAGAAATAGCCATCAAACTAACGAGCTTTAGCAGTAGTCTTAGCTTCAGTTTGCTTCGCTTCTTGAACTAACTGCATCATCAACTGTTCCAGCTTTTGTGCTGTCTGTTCTTCTTGGTGTAAGTTTTGCTCTAACAACTGGACAACTTGGTTTTGTCCCATTTGTTCCGCTACCTTAATTAAACCACGATAACAAGCTATTTCCAATTGTTCAATCTTACTATGCCATTCTGCCAATCCTAAGTCAATAATTTTGGGATTATCGGCAGCTAAAAGGGCAAATTTTTGACCTTCACTAATTAAACCAACCGCAAGATCACAGGTAATTCGTTGTGGTTGCTCTCCTAAAATAGATAAAACCTGTTTCAGGTTTTCGATATGCTGTTCAGTTTCTGGAAGATGTGGCTCAATCACAGCTTTCAATTTACTATTTTGACAACATTGCCACATCATTTGCTGGGCTTCTAAGAAGCGATTTTCAGCATCGTACATGATGTTCATTTCATAGATAAACTGCTGTTGTAAGCTGGTGATTTTTTTCGTCCCTGGACGCTCGCTAACTAAAACCATGATGATTCTCCTAATGGTATTTCGCTGCCTTTAACAGTCGTTCCATTAACCCTACGTCTAGTCCGACCAATTCTCTTCTTACTAAAGACACAGTAAGGGTGTGAAGTTTAATTGTGATTGCAGTGACAATATCAGACAAAAGTCTGAACTATGATTTATGTGATTAATTTGATTTAGATGATTAATGGGTTTTTTATCCCCAAAATCATGCAAATCATCCAAATCATCCAAATCACAGTTTAGACTGCTGAAAGCTGCTGTATCCACTACTTAAGTGCTATTGAGGAAATTTCATTTTAAAGCTTCCTTCAACAAATCCCGATGTAAAAAAGCTCCATTTATTAAAGATTGAATTTTATGAGGTGACAAAGATTCACCATGATAATAATAATTAATCCAACTTTTACTAATTAAATGTATATCATCTGGTAAATCCTTTAAATCCCAACCAGGTATTTCTAAATCTTCCATTAATCGGTTAACTTTGGGATCATAACTCAATGCAAAACAACGTGAACCTTCACTTGCTGCCATAATTAAACTATGGAGACGCATTCCTATGGACATTTCCACACCGCGAAATACACCTTTTAAAATTTGTGGATCTTCGGAACAAATAACTCTACTCACATCTGGTAATTGAGTATGAATTTTTTCCGCAATTCCTAGATCTTCACTTTTTTGAAATGGCAATAATAAAATAAAAGCTTGGGTTTCTTTCTGCAAATTAACTAAAGCTTGAGTTAAATTTGCTAACCTGTTTTCTGTCAATTGAGGATGATTTCTTAACGTAACTGCAATTCTGGGTTTTGGTAAATCTACTAATTCTGGGACTGGCTTTGAATCTAACGCCCAAACCGGGTCAGGGGCAAGGATATGGGGTATACTCCAATCTGATAATAACCGAGAACTGGAGCGATCGCGCACACTCACTTGAGTACAACCTGTAAAATTTCCCTTTGCTAACCAACGAGTTTGGAAATGCAACAAAGGACCTATACCCTGTCCCCAAGCCACAGTTTTCAAACCCATAACTTGAGCTAAAGCCATTAATCCGCCATAATAAAAAGGGCTAATGCTGCTGGTAGCATCTTGAATTAAACTACCACCACCCCAAACAAAAGCATCACAAGAACGCAAAGCCTTGATAACCTGTAAAACCGCCATGCGGTTGTAACATTCCACACCATAACGCCGATGAGTTTCTTCAGGATTTCCAGAAAGCACCACAGGAGTAACATCAAGTGGTAGCATTTGCAGAAGTGTGGCTAACAAAGCTTCATCACCACCATTACCCTTACCGTAATACCCAGACAATAAAACCCGCATTTTCCCCATTTTAAATTTTAGATTTTAGATTAATTATGCACGCCCTTTCGATTCCCACCTGGATAATTCATATTTCTAGCGTCATTGAGTGGATAGCCGCAATTTGGCTAATTTGGATATACGGTGAACTTACAGAAAATCGGAGTTGGTGGGGATTGTCCTTTGCCATGTTACCAGCTTTAATTAGCGCAATGTGTGCTTGTACTTGGCATTATTTCGACAATTCCGAATCATTAGAATGGTTAGTCACCCTACAAGCTACCATGACATTAGTTGGTAACTTTACTCTCTGGGCAGCAGCTTATCTAATTTGGCGTTCTACCAAGTCTACAAGCCCCATTGAGACACAATCTATCAAATCAGAACAATGATATCAAAAGAAACCCTCTTTGCCCTTTCTCTCTTTCCCTATCTGGGTTTCTTGTGGTTTATTAGCCGCAGTCCACAAATGCCACGTTTAGCCCTATATGGATTTTACGGCACATTGGTATTTGTCGCCATCACCATCCCCGCTGCCATTTACGCCAAAGTCCAGTACGGAGAACAACTAGCCAATGTAGACTGGTTACATGGCAGTGCCGAAGTTTTTTTAACCCTTGCTAACATCTTACTAGTCTTAGGTTTTCGCCAAGCAGTACAGGAATTAGGGAACAGGGAACAGGGAACAGGAAACAGGGAATAGAAAGAATTACCAATTACCAATTACCAATTACCAATTACCAATTACCAATTACCAATTACCAATTACCAATTACCAATTACCAATTACCAATTATGGAAGTAATCCCCGCAATTGATTTACTAGAAGGTCGCTGTGTGCGACTATATAAAGGAGACTACGAGCGATCGCAAGTATTCAGCGAAAACCCCGTTGAAGTAGCGAAAATGTGGGCAGACCAAGGCGCGACAAGACTACATTTAGTTGATTTAGACGGCGCAAAAGCTGGGAAAATCGTCAACTTAGCAGCTATTGAAGCCATTAGAAATAATCTTGATATACCCATTGAAGTTGGGGGCGGATTGCGCGATCGCTCCAGTGTTGTACAATTATTTAATCTGGGAGTAAATTGGGCAATTCTGGGAACTGTCGCCGTCGAACAACCCCAGCTAGTCCAAGAACTCTGTCAAGAATTTCCCCAACAAATTATTATTGGCATAGATGCCCGTAACGGCTTAGTTGCAACTCGTGGTTGGTTAGAAACATCAACAGTATTAGCCACTCAACTAGCAGTACAAATGCAAGAACTAGGTGCAGCAGCCATCATTTACACTGATATCAACCGTGACGGCACACTAGAAGGCCCAAATTTAGACGCATTACGAGAACTCGCAGCGGCAATTTCCATACCCGTAATTGCTTCCGGTGGTGTAAGTTCTGTCACCGATTTATTAAGTTTATTAGCTTTAGAACCCCAAGGGGTAACAGGTGTGATAGTTGGTAAAGCCTTGTATACGGGTGATATTATCCTCAAAGAAGGATTACAAGCTATTGGTCCGGGAAGACTGCAAGATATACCACCAGATTTCAGTATTTCTAGCATTGCTTAAAATGAATTAGCAATATAAAAAAACCTGTAGGGGCGCAGGGTCTGCGCCCTTGATTGTATTGATTATTGCTAGTATTGTATTAGGATTATATTTACTCAATAAATTAGTAATTTTATGCCAAGAAAAGACCAGGGTTGGGTGACATTTCAAACATCCGAAGAAGAACGCAAGATATTAGAAGAATTTTGTCAAAACTCCCAGCGGACTAAAACTGAGATTTTGCGGGAATTAGTGCGGGGACTTAATAAATATTCATCACCGTCCATATCATTATCAACTTCACAGGAAAAAGCAGAAACTAAGCATCCTGAATTTGAAATTGTTAGTCCCAAAAAAGCATTAAAAGTGAGTTCGCGTAATGTTTTGAAAGGAGTAGTGAAACGAGTTACTACAGGCAGTATAAATACCGAAATAACTTTAGAAATCGTTCAGAAAGTTGAGTTAACTTCCATGATTACTAGAGTTTCCGCTGAAGAATTAGAATTATCTGAAGGTACAGAAGCCTATGCTGTGATTAAATCTAATGATATTGTGATTGCAAAAGATTAGAAATACTTAACTTAGATTCCCGACTTCTTTAAGAAGTCGGGAATCTTTTTGTTTACTAAGCTTCGATTTTTACACCTTTCCAGAAAGCAACATAACCTTCGATATTTTTAGCTTTCTCTTTGGTGCTAGGATAGTACCAAGCTGCATCTTTGTTAACTTGTCCATTAACTTCAACACTGTAGTAACTAGCAACTCCTTTCCAGGGACAAGTGGTATGAGTGCTACTGTCTGTAAAGTATTGCTTGTTAATAGCGTCAGCAGGGAAATAATGATTGTTTTCGACAACTACGGTATTATTGCTTTCGGCTAAAATAGCGCCATTCCAAATTGCTTTCATGATGTGAGTTTGAAAAAAGTTAACAATTTATATTGTGACATTTAAAATAACTATTTATTTACGTGATATACTGAAATTTGGTAAAAGTTTTGCGAAATAGCAATCACAAGTATCGAAATAAATTTTAGTCTTGCTAAATTTAAAGACTGTGAAAAAACCGATGAAATAGTCCAGCAACTTGTTAATTGGAAATTAGAGGATGTTTGAAAAGTTTTTAATGTATAAATAAACCCCTCTCCAAACCTCT
>NZ_VIKY01000065.1:0-6109 GCF_009711925.1 Dolichospermum sp. UHCC 0352
GTCAATTGTTATTTGTAACAAGGGCTTTGGCGGCTTTGTTGATGTTTTATTAGACAGCGCAGAATACACCCAAAACTTTGGTGATAATACCGTACCTTACCAACGCAAGCGGTTTGTAGATCGTCCTTTTAACTTGGTAACTCCTCGTTACGGTGCCGACTTCCAAGAAACAGCCGGTACAGTCAAAACCGACTGGCGCTTTACCTTGGAAAACTTCTACACTGCTAAGGCAAAAGCAAAGCGTTTAAAAGAAGGCGATCCTGCTAAATTTGCAGATATGGCTGCTTCTGTATCTGGTAAAGGTAACTATGCTCAAAAGTTATCTTCTTTTGACATTGATTACCTCAATGCTGTTCCTTACCGTGGTAAACGCTAGTAGCGCAAGGCGGAATTAAAAATTAATTATTAAAAATTAAAAAAGCTGGTAATATCTGCTTTTAGTTATTTTTAATAGTTAGTTAATTTCCGCTGTTGTGTACTAAGTCTACCAAAAAAATTTCAATTTATAGGGTGCGTTAGGAAGATAATTCTTGACGCACTCTCAATTTTTTGCCCTGCTTCCCATAGTTTTTGCAAACAGGAATTTTTTTGCCTTTAAAGGTGTATCTTGAGGTAGAATCTCCTATAACTCAATTAACTTGAAGTCCCAAATTTTTAAAACTGCGATCGCTATTTCTGGATCTATACCATCATAAGCCTCCCATTCAGACTGGGGATCTTTAGGATGCCCTTCACCTACGTAACCTGCAATTTTAATGATGGGAATATTCACTAAGTAATCACGTTCCATACCTTTAGGGAGAGCTAATTTAATTCTGCGACCCACAAACTTAGATGCACTAGATTCAGCTACAGATTCCCGAACTAAACAAATATCACCAGCAGTCCCCCAAGTAGTTTGGTAAATGTGGAGAAACGATATATAACTTTCTGGTTTGATGGATCTTTTGAGAACTTGCATTATCTAATCCTTATCCTTGTTTTCGACAATTTTATGTAAACTCTACCTGCTATATTCCAATTTCCTGCTTTTGACAGAATAAAACAAGGGGTTTGCACCCCTTGAGAGAGTTTAAAAAGTGAACCGTATTAGTGATCTACGCAGGTGTAAACTGCAAAGATACACCGTTCATACAGTAACGGAGACCAGTTGGTTTTGGTCCATCATTAAAAACATGGCCTAAGTGTCCACCACAATTACTACAATGGACTTCAGTTCGGGTCATGAAAAATGTTCTATCTGTAGTAGTAGCGATCGCCCCCTCTATGGGTTTAAAAAAGCTTGGCCAGCCAGTACCACTATTAAACTTAGTATCAGCAGTAAACAAAGCTTGTCCACACCCAGCGCAGACATAAGTACCAGGTTCATATTGCTTATCGAGAGAACTGGTATGGGAGGGTTCTGTACCATGTTTCCGCAATACCCGAAACTGTTCTGGTGTGAGGATACTCTTCCATTCTTCCTCTGTTTTTGTCACTGTAAACTCTGGATTAGAAAGTGCCATAGATTCTGAACTCCAATTGATATAACGGGAAAAAAAGGCTGTACCGATTAAAACTGTACTGATTTGCAAAAAATGGCGTTTGTTCATTATTCTATTATTTGCTATTTTTTGCTTCCATGACCAAGAAACTCCCATAAATTTCTAAATCCTCCAGGAGAAATTGATGAAAATCACCTAAAAACGTCTTGCTTAGTGAAAAAGAATATGTAATACTAATTACCACGATGAGTTTCTCCAAACAGGTTTTTATTAATATTTGATAATTAAATGTCCAAATTGTACCTGTTCCATCAAAAATAATCAGTTATTCTTTAGTTGATCTTTACAACTACAAAACTAATGTGCCAACTGCTAGGAATGAATTGCAACGTACCGACAGACATTTGCTTTTCCTTTGAAGGTTTTTCTGCCAGGGGAGGAAAAACAGATGAACATAGCGACGGTTGGGGAATTGCTTTTTTTGAAGGCAAAGGATGTCGAATTTTTCTAGACGCTGAAGCCTCTATCGCGTCACCAATTGCCGATTTTATCCGTCAGTATCCCATTCATTCTACTCATGTAATTGCCCATATCCGCAAAGCTACTCAAGGCAAAATAGCCTTGGAAAACTGTCATCCTTTCCGTCGGGAACTTTGGGGTAGATATTGGGTATTTGCTCATAATGGTAACTTACCAGACTTTAACCCGGAAAATAATGGTATTTTTCAACCTGTGGGGACTACGGACAGCGAAAAAGCATTTTGCTTAATTCTCAATACTTTGCGATCGCATTTTCCTCAAGAACAACCACCGCTAAAGGAACTTTATCAGACATTACATGAAATTACCAAAGAAATAGCAGCCTTTGGATCTTTTAACTACATATTATCAGATGGTGAGCATTTTTTTACCTATTGCTCAACTAAACTTTGCTACATTATTAGACAAGCGCCTTTTGCTGCGGCTCATTTAATTGATGAAGAGATGACTGTAGATTTTAGTGAATTGACTACATCTAAAGATCGCGTTGCTGTCATTGTTACCACACCCCTAACCGATAACGAAGTTTGGACACAAATACAACCCGGAGAATTACTCATATTTCAGGATGGGTTACCCCTAAAATTTGCCTAATTCCTGACAACTATTTTATTAATAAGACAAAGCAAAATTCTGGAGCTATTCATTTCTAGAACTTGTTAGTAAATGCTTATTTAATATTGTAAATATCTGCTTCTTTTGATAGGTTTATTAATAAAATCAGTTGCCCCAAATACCTTAGAGGTTGTTTGAAAAGTATTATATGAAACCCATAATCTCCAAAAACCTAACCCCCCTTCCCCCCTTCCCTACAAGGGAATGGGGGTTTTAAAGCCTCTCCCCTGGTAGGGGAGAGGTTTGGAGAGGGGTCTGTTTACACATTAAAAACTTTTAAAACATCCTCTTAGCCCGAACTCGATCAAAAGCTCCATCACTACTAGTTAATATAATAATTGGCACTTGGGAAAAAACAGAAGTCCGTCGTAATTGTTATTAAATCACGGTTTCAAAAATCCTGCATCGCTACAAAAACTTTGTCTACACCGTGACCCAAGAATATATTACAATCAACCAAGAATTGCTATATTTAGCGTCTTCCCCGTTGAATTTTATCAAAAATCGCACCATCTGCAAAGAATTTCTTCTGGACACCACTCCAACCGCCAAGATCAGCTACAGTGTAGAGTCGGGCAATATAGGGGAATTTATTTTTTACTTCTTTAGATACAGTTGAGTCAACTGGACGAAAACCAACTTTAGCAAATTCACGTTGTGCTTCTGGAGTGAAAAGGAACTTGACAAAAGCTTCAGAAACCTCACGATTTCCATGCTTATCAACATTTTTATCCACAACTGCAACAGGTCCCTCTATCGAAATATTTACTGGAGGAATTATGTAAGAAGTATCTGTTTTGCCTTGCTGTGCAGCTAAAATGACTTCGTTTTCATAGTTTATTAATACATCACCCTGACCTTTTTTGTAAAAAGCATCACTTGATTCTCTGGCATCTTTGGGTAATACAACTACATTTTTAAACACATCTGTTACAAACTTTAACGCCTGGGCATCATTTCCGCCATTCTTAACTACTGAACCCCATAAAGCGAGAAAATTCCATTTAGCTCCACCTGATGTCTTAGGGTTTGCAGTAACAAGTTTTACATCAGGTCTTACTAAATCAGTCCAAGTCTTGATCTTTTTCGGATTACCAGCGCGAGTTTCTAGGGCAACTACTGAACGGGTAACAATTGCATTATTCGGAGCTTCTTTTTCCCAACCTGGTTTAATTAAACCGGCTTGTTCAATTTTTGTAATATCTCCAGCCAATGCTAATGCTACCACATCTGCACCTAAACCGTCAATGACAGCGCGAGTTTGCGAGCCAGAACCACCGTAGCTTTCTTTAATTTCAACATCTTGACCTTTTTCTCTTTTCCATTTCGCCACAAAATTGGGAATAATTTTTGAGTAAGCCGCTTTGGTGACTGCGTAAGTAACTAAGGTAAGTTCAACTTTTTTACCGCTTTGACTAATTAGTTGCGTTTTCTGGGCTGTACCTGCAAATACAGGCAAAATAGTGCTTATACTTAAACCTGTTGCTAAGAATAAAGCAGGAAAAAACGGCTTTGTCATGGGAACAAATTTTGCGGTGTTGGAAGAATTATCTGTCATGGGATGTCCTAAAATTGGCTTAAATCTAATCTACGGTAACTCTGTAAAGATAACGTATTTAACCTCTAGAGAAAGAGCTTACCAGATGTCATAAATAAAATCAATAGTTTTTGCACTTAAAAACAACTATTTTCCTATCGGGTATTGTATGTATTAAATATTGCGAATATGTTTTTTCAGCTTTTAATGCCTATAAAGTTTATATGGCAAATCTTTTAACAAATTAAATTCTATATTTATTTTTAAATCCTTGTTTAGATAAAGTATTAAAAATTGAGAATTAGTTAAGTAATTTCCTGAAAACCTCCATAAAGATAATTAAAAATTGATACTTATCATTGAAAGGCATTGTAATTTTTCTTGAAACTGGTAAAATCACCATATTCCCTATCGTCAATATGCAGTTTTTACTAGTTTTGATAACCGGATACCTGCAATAATGGTATTTTCATTAATTAACCGTAGTCTCACAGAAGGACAAAAGATGAATTTGTGGCAACAATTACGAAAACGACTACAACTGAGGTTTAGTCCAAATTCGCTCAAAGGCTTTGTATCACTTTTCTTAGTAGGGACAGTATTGAGTGTATCTCTTGCTGCTTGCACTGGAACAAACAACAGTAGTTCCCCGAATGCAACTACTGATACGAGTAAAAAACAGAATGTAGAATTAACCCTTGTATCCTTTGCTGTTACTAAAGCTGCTCACGCTACTATTATTCCCAAATTTGTGGAAAAATGGCAAAAGGAACATAACCAAACTGTAGTATTTAAACAGAGCTATGGTGGTTCCGGTTCGCAAACTCGTGCGGTGGTTGATGGTTTAGAAGCAGATATTGTTCATCTAGCCCTGGCTTTAGATACGCAAAAAATTGAAAAAGCGGGATTAATTCAACCTGGGTGGGAGAAAGAATTTCCTAATAATGGTATTGTTTCTAAGTCTGTTGCAGCTTTAGTCACTCGTGAAGGCAACCCCAAAGGGATTAAGAATTGGGCTGATTTAGCCAAAGATAATGTTAAACTAATTACCGCAGATCCCAAAACTTCTGGGGTAGCGCGGTGGAATTTTCTCGCCCTTTGGAATTCAGTCATTAAAACTGGTGGAGATGAAACTAAAGCTATTGATTTTGTGACCAAAGTTTATAAAAATGTCCCTGTATTAACCAAAGATGCCCGTGAAGCTACAGACGCATTTTTTAAACAAGGTCAAGGTGATGCTTTGATTAACTATGAAAATGAAATTGTTTTGGCAAAAGACAAGGGTGAAAAAACAAATTACATTCTTCCTGATATAAATATCTCCATTGATAATCCTATTGCTGTTGTGGATAAAAATGTTGATAAACATGGTAATCGTGAAGTAGCAGAAGCTTTTGTTAAATATTTGTTTACCCCCGAAGCACAACGGGAATTTGCTAAAGTAGGATTTCGTCCTGTAGATGAAACAGTAGCTAAGATTAAAGAATTTGCTGACAAATATCCCCAAATAAAAACTTTAGGTACAGTTCAAGAATTAGGTGGTTGGGATGCTGTTCAGAAAAAGTTCTTTAATGATGGGGCAATTTTTGACCAAATTCAAGCTAAAAATAAACGGTAATTGGTAATTGGTGATTGGTAATTGGTAATTGGTGATTGGTGATTGGTAATTGGTGATTGGTGATTGGTGATTGGTGATTGGTGATTGGTGATTGGTAATTGGTAATTGGTAATTGACAACTAACAACTAACAACTAACAACTGTACGGGCGAAGCATTTGGAGAACTATTTTTGGCAATGACCGATAATTTATCTTCCAAATGCTTCGCCCCTACTAACAACCTGTCTCTTATACACATCTAGATGTGTATAAGAGACAGCACTATACCTTGACAATTAAACGGCGGTTGCTCTACTTGGTGAGACCCCACCTCT
>NZ_VIKY01000066.1:0-28596 GCF_009711925.1 Dolichospermum sp. UHCC 0352
GAGTAGGGGAAGTAGGGGGAGTAGGGGAAGTAGGGGGAGTAGGGGAAGTAGGGGGAGTAGGGGAAGTAGGGGGGAGAAAGAATTTTCCCAATGACAACTGACAACTAACAACTAACAACTAACTACTGACGTTGAAAACGAAGTGCATCAATTGATTGGGCAGTGAGAAAAATACCTAAAATAATGTAACTGGCAAATAAAATCAAGCCGCTAGTATCAAAAATTCCTTGAATCAGAGTGTTGTAATGTTTAAGCAGAGATAGATGACTCACGGCTTCACCAATTGGTCCAGGAATGGCTTTGGCAATTAAATCAATGAATAACAGCAAAATCACGACGGCAAAGGTAAGAACAGCCGATAAAATTGTACTGTCTGTTAATGAGGAAATAAACATTCCTAAAGACAAAATCGCTGCTGCTAGTGAGAGTAATCCTAAATGACCAAGTAAGGGAATTATGGGTGATATGGGTGGATTGGAACTAGATAAAGCGATCGCTTCCAATCCTATTAAGGGTAAAATCATTGTCAAGAAAAATGTTAATACCCCTAATAATTTACCCACAGCCACAGCCCAATTGGTAATTGGTGATGTGGCTAATAGTTCCAAAGTTCCTCGTTTGCGTTCTTCAGCATAGAGTCCCATTGAGAGAATAGGCAATACAAATAACATTAACCATCCCATTCTATCTAAAAATGCCCGCACAAATTCATAGGGAACATCTATTGTTGGGACGGGAACTCCCATTTGTTGCCCTTGTAAATCATAGCTAGAAACTGTGACTAAAATTCCTTCTGGTCCTAACAAAATCATCACGAAAAATAAACCAGCTAAAAACCAAAATGCACTAGCTATTCCATAGGCTAATGGGGAAACAAAATAACTCTGTAGTTCTCGACGATAAATGGCAATAATATTGGCGATGACTATACCCATTTATGCAGTTTCTCCTTCTTCAATTTCTGAAGTTATCTCTGGTGGTAAATGCTTTTCTGCTGTAGTTAATTCTAAGAAAACATCTTCTAGTGTGGCATTTATTCGCCGCATTTCATATAAATCAAATCCAGCCCGAATTAAAGCCGCCGTAATTTCTTTTCCTGGTTCTATTCCTGGCTGTAATATGACCCGTAAGCAAGTATGATTTTCTGATAATTGCTGATGGTTAGGCATTAATTCTACTAAACTTACACCGGATATATTTTGCAGCATTTGTTTAGCTAAAGCTGCTTCTCCACCGATTTCTAACTCATATCCTGCCCCAACTGTTAACTGTGTCATTAAATTTTCTGGGGTATTAGTTGCAACTATTTCCCCCCGATTAATAATGGCAACTCGGTTACAGGTCATACTCACTTCTGGGAGAATATGAGTAGACAAAATTATAGTGTGTGTTCCTGCTAAACTTTTAATTAAGTTCCGCACTTCGATAATTTGCCGGGGATCAAGACCAACAGTAGGTTCATCAAGAATAATTGCTGGGGGATCATGAACGATCGCTTGGGCAATCCCCACTCTTTGCCGATAGCCTTTAGAGAGTTTGCGAATAATGACTTTGCGCTTGTCTTCTAAGTTACAGCGCTTAATGGCTGCTGTTACTTTTGTTGGGCGATCGCCTGAAGAAACTCCCTTAATCCGAGCAACAAAGTGTAAAAACCCTTCCACCGTCATCTCTGGATATAATGGCGGCGTTTCCGGTAAATAACCAATTCGCTGCCGCACCAACAGAGAATGATCATGGACATCATAACCCGCAATCTTCACTGTCCCACTGGTGGCAGGTAAATAACCGGCTAAAATTCGCATAGTTGTGGTTTTACCAGCCCCATTAGGACCCAAAAACCCCAAAATTTCCCCCGGTTCTACGCTAAAGGTAACATCCGTAATTGCCGTTGTCGAACCGTAAATTTTACTCAGATGCTCAACTTCAATCATTTGCCCAATCACCAATCATGAGAATACCCACATAATCTTAGCTTCTGCTCCCTGTTCCCTGTTCCCTTTTTTTGCAATAATTCAGAATATAGAAAAATTTTTACGTAGATTATTCAAATACATAAGACTTTAAGGAAAAGGTATGGAAGGGAATGAGACAGAAAAAATTCGCCATTTATTAGTTGTCCAAGATCCAAAAGGGCAGCGCACTCTTCCCTTGCTAGAAGCAACATACTCTCTAGGAAGGGATTTAAGAAATGCTATTGTTCTTTATTCTCCGTCTGTATCCAGACAACACGCGATTTTATTAAGGGTAACAATCCCCAATACTGATCAATATGGGTTTAGGATTATTGATGGTAACTTCCAAGGGAAAAAAAGCACTAACGGTTTATCTGTAAATGGCCATAAATGTCTTCATCATAATCTTCAAAATGGAGATGTTATTGCATTTGATAGTCACACTCAAGCTAAATACTATGTAATTACTAATCTTTCAAAGCAAATATTTTCTGAGTCTTGTGGAACTGGTGACTTGTCTAATTTCCTTTCTGGCAAGGTAAATTCTCTTTCTCACGTTAGTAAAGCTATTATGGAAAATATTAATTTTGAAGCTGCTAGTGAGACAGCTTTAGCCCGCCTAGCTTCTTTTCCTGAACTTATTCCTAATGCTATTATTGAAATGGATTTAGCAGGAAGAGTAACATATCTAAATCCGGCAGCAGTGGCCCAATTTCCGAACTTGAGGCAGATAGCTCAGGAACACCCAATTTTGACCCAATTATTAACAGCAGTTAAGAATCAAGCGCAAAATTCCTTTGTCCGGGAAGTAACAGTTGGTAACCAAATTTTTGAACAATCTGTTCATTACTTACCTGAAAGTAATTTAATTAGAACTTTTATTATTAGAGAAATTACTGAGCAAAAACAAGCTGAACTAGAACTAAAACAACGCGATCGCCTATTACAAGCAGTAGCGGAAGCGGCAAATTATTTATTAGCAGAAATGAACTATGATCTAGCTATCGAAAAAGCACTGGCAGCATTAGGAGAAGCTACCAATGTAGAACGAGTTTATCTATTCCAAAATCATCCCCATCCAGTGAGCGGAGAAATGTCCATTAGTATGCAGTGTGAATGGATTAAATCTGGTGCAGAAACTTCCCACTCCCATTGGCAAAATCAGTCTTATCAAACCCCTGGATTAGAACGGTGGTATAGCAAACTTTTTCAAGGTGAGACTATTAGCGACTTTACCCAAATATTTTCCCCGGAGGAACAAAAACTGCTTATGGGAGATAATATTAAATCCCTTCTATTTGTACCGCTAAGATTAGAAACACAGTTCTGGGGCTGTTTGGGTTTAGTTGAATGCAAATCAGAGCGTTATTGGTCAAAGCATGAAGAATCTAGCCTGATCACAATGGCCGCAAGTATTAGTGGCGCTCGTCAACGTCAGCAAGTAGAGGAAAAGATCCGCTATCAGGCCATGCACGACTTACTGACTGGACTGCCCAATCGGTTACGATTCAACGATATCCTCAACCAAGGCATCCAAAAAATAATTCAGCCAGAGGAAAGTATTGCCGTGATGTTCCTGGATCTGGATCGCTTTAAAATTATCAATGATACTTTGGGGCATACAGTCGGAGATGATTTATTAAAAATTGTCGCCCAAAGAATCAGAGACACAATTAGAATTGAAGATGTTGTGGCTCGTTGGGGTGGTGATGAATTCACTATTTTCTTACCACGAGTAACTGAAATTCCACCCATTATCCAAATAGCTAAAAATATTCTCCAGACTTTAGAAGATGCTTTTTATATTAACGGACATGAACTTTATATTAGTTCTAGTATTGGCATAGCCCTATTGGGTAAAGATAGTCCTGATGCCGAAACTCTCATTCAACACGCAGACGCGGCGTTATATTATGCTAAGAATCAAGGCAGAAATAATTACCAATTTTATAAAGAATCTCTCAGTCAAAAAAATCCCGAATTATTGAAGTTAGAAAAAAATTTACGCCATGCCATGAAACGCAAAGAATTGATGCTTTACTATCAGCCTCGTGTTAATATTACCACGGGTAAAATTACAGGCATGGAGGCTTTATTGCGTTGGAATCACCCAGAAATGGGTGTAATTTCTCCCGCTGTTTTTATTCCTCTAGCGGAAAAAAGCGGTTTAATTATCTCTATTGGTGAATGGGCATTACGTCAGGCTTGTATACAAAATAAAGCTTGGCAAGATGCGGGATATCAACCAATTACAATTGCCGTTAATCTTTCTCCTGGGCAATTTCGCCAACCTAAGTTAGTAGAAATATTAACTGATATTTTAACAGAAACTCAACTAAAACCAGAATTTTTAGAATTAGAAATTACGGAAACTACAGCGATAGCTGATATCAATTTCACGACAGTTGCACTCCAAAATTTAGCAGAAATGGGGTTACTTTTGTCCATTGATGACTTTGGTACAGGCTATTCTTCCCTAAATCGCTTAAAAGTCTTACCATTCCATAACTTAAAAATTGATCAATCTTTTATCAGAGAACTAACTACAGATCCAAAAGTTGCTCATATTATCCAAGCGATAGTTACCCTAGGACAATCTTTAGGATTGAGATTAATCGCTGAAGGTGTAGAACATCCCGCAGAATTAGAATTTTTACGCTCGATTCACTGTGATGAAGTCCAAGGATACCTATTATATCGTCCACTGTCAGTTGAACAAGCTACAGAAGCTTTGAAAAATGAAAATAAATAGTTATAGGTGGCAGGCAAAATTAATTATATAAAAGATTTGGATTTAATGTAGGGGTAGCGCCCCCGTGCCTACCCCGTGCCTACTAAAATAAGTGAAAAGAGAAAAGATAACTTAGTCAGGAACAGATGAAATCATGAGAGTTTGGTTTGTATGCTTTTTTGTTCTGTTTGCATTCGCAGAGTTTTTTAAGTGGTTACAAGGTTTTTCTGTCCCATTACCAATATATATTTTAGGTGGGGCATTTTTAGCTGTTGCCTCTAACTATGATCAGATTTTTGGTTATAACCTCAGCAATATTTCTACAATCAACCCGGTGGAAGTACCCCAGGAAATACCTAAGTTGGAATCAGCAGCAAATTCAACCCTAATTTCTTTAAAGACTTCCAATTAAAAAAATATCCCAAAATTTCTTGTAGTGCGGGCATCTTGCCCGCTAATAATAAAAGGACGATGTTAGATACTGGCTTTACAGGTTTTCTAGCAATTAATAAACAAGATTTAGAAGGACTATATTGGCAATTTCTTCGTAAAAAGGTGGTTGGAATTTTTGCCTTTGGTGGTGAATTTTTAAGCTGGTATTTTGACTTTGGGATAATTACAATTAGCTTATTAAGTAGGGTTTGCTGAAAAAGTTATCTGTGACGGCTAGGAGTCAGGAGTCAGGAGTCAGGAGTCAGGAGGAACAATTAGAAGAAGAGAAGAATAGTTTTGAATCTGGTCAAGTGATAGGTTTTTGCTAATTTCAACCCTTATTCCTTGCACCTGATTCACCTTTTTCACCTTGAAACTCTTGATATATCTAAGTTTTAGCTTTATTAAGCAAGCCCTAAGTAGCTAATGTCTATCTACATCAACAGCTTCAGATTCAATTTTATTAACCTCTTCCCCGATTTGATAGGTAATTATTGCCTTTACTCGATCTTTTCCAGAATAGCCAATTTTATTAGTTAAATGAATATCAATTACCGAATTTTCTAAAGGTTTTAATTCAATCCGTTTTGGCTGAAAACTAAAAGATTGTAATTTATGATCAGAAACATTACGAACTTCAATATTTTTAATGATCACCGTTTGATTGTTCATCTGATGATTTTCTAAGCTGACAAATACAGTCGCAAAACCAATATCTCGACGCGCTTGAGGAGGAATACCTAAAGGTGGTAATTTATTCTCTTGAGATAGTAAAGAAACCTTAATCATAACTTTCTTATTAACAGCCTTTGACTGTAAGTGTGACGATGGTTGACCGTGAAAATCTCTAGGTAAATAATGACAACAATCCACCATACTATCAAAACTTAATAAACTAAACAACAATAATAATGGTTTCATCTACATTACCTTATATTATTGAAATCATGATTACATCAATAAACAGCAGTACAAATAATTAATATTCGTACTGCTGCCAATGATGTCTAGGTATTAGACCATACCATAATACCTCTCAAAGAGACTAATTGACTCCATGTGACATCAGCGTGGTAACTTCCCCAAGGATTCCGTAAATGGAAAGTTCCATTAGTGTCATTATAGGCAGTAATGGTGTAAGCATGACCATTAACAACCCCTAATGTATTATCAGCAGCATCAACAAACCCAACTGTTAAAATTTGATTAGAATTAACCAAATTAATCAGTTGAGTTTGAGTCATATTAACGGCCTCAGATGATGAACTGCCTAATCCCGCTACCTGACTAATCACTGAACTCATCCAACCCCCTGAAATATCTGCATAGGAGTTATTAGAAGTGCTAGAACGACTCCAACCAGATTCAGCTAACTGGGCATAGGCTTTTTCTACTAAAGCTACCCAAAGTTCATTGCTAGTGGAAGTATAAGAACCTCCTCCCCAACCAGCATAAACAGCATTACCTGATGAATAAGTTGGCAAGTAACGATCTACTGTGACATAATCAGCTACACCATTGTTTACACCATTGTTATAGAATCGAACGGTGAAGGTATTATCACCATTGTCCGTAAACATATTTTGGATGTAATCAGGTTTTTCCTGGGCAATAGAAGCTAAAGTTGCTACATAATAACAGTCTCCCACCGCTCCTTGGTAAACGTCATCAGCACTAAGTCCATTTTGGAACAGAGAACCACCAACATAACTATAGGTTAAACCTGAACCTGTGACTGGGCGAGCAGTACCTAAGAACCACTTACCAATCAGATTTTCCATTTGGGTATCACTACTACCGACAAACAAGTTACCAATACCGGAACGAGTGTTAGCAACGTCACTATTGGCAATCTTATTAGATAAGACCTTCACAGAATCAGCCATGGTGAAGAGGGTAGAGTTACTAACAAGAGTCCGTAAGTCAGTTAACTCACTGGCATCAATTACACTACCATCTTTAGCATCACGGAAAATAGCAATCATGTCATTGCGACTCAAATTACCATCAGCAGCTAAGGAACGGGTTAAAGTGGTAATTTGAGCATCTACTAGATTTTGAGTATACCAATCTGTCGGAGTGGGAGTTGGAGTGGGAGTTGGAGTGGGAGTTGGAGTGGGAGTTGGAGTTGGTGTAACCTCAGTGGCATTTAACGACAAGCTGTAAGTAGTATCACCACTATAGCGATTTACCCGCGCATAATAAGTACCTGCACTCAACTGACTAGTAATGGATTCAGAAGTAGTACCATATATAGAACTGGAAATTACAGTACCAGAACCATCGAGTAAGTAAAGATCTACATCAGCACTCAAGCCTGTTAAATTCAAATTCACATTAGAGGGTGTTGTGACATTGAAACTATAGTAATCGTCAATATCAACACTTCCTACCCAATCACTAAAACTTTGAGTTGCTGTTAATGCACCAACATCACGGGCTGTAGCTAGGGTATTTCCCGCATTATCAACAGGAAGAGCAGTAGCAGTTAACGACAAACTGTAGTTAGTGTCACCACTATATTGATATACCTGCACATAATAAGTACCTGCACTCAACTGACTAGTAATGGATTCAGAAGTAGCACCACCATTCTCAGAACTGGAAATATACCCACCAGAACTATTGAGTAATTGAACATCCGCATCGGCACTCAAGCCTGTTAAGTTCAGACTAAAGTTACTTTGTGTTCCCACATTGAAACTATAGTAATCGTTAGTATCAGCACTTCCTACCCAGTCACTAAAACTTTGAGTTGCTGTTAATGTCCCAACAGCACGGGCTGTAGCTAGGGTATTTCCCGCATTATCAACAGGAAGAGCAGTAGCAGTTAACGACAAACTGTAGTTAGTGTCACCACTATATTGATATACCTGCACATAATAAGTACCTGCACTCAACTGACTAGTAATGGATTCAGAAGTAGCACCACCATTCTCAGAACTGGAAATATACCCACCAGAACTATTGAGTAATTGAACATCCGCATCGGCACTCAAGCCTGTTAAGTTCAGACTAAAGTTACTTTGTGTTCCCACATTGAAACTATAGTAATCGTTAGTATCAGCACTTCCTACCCAGTCACTAAAACTTTGAGTTGCTGTTAATGTCCCAACAGCACGGGCTGTAGCTAGGGTATTTCCCGCATTATCAACAGGAAGAGCAGTAGCAGTTAACGACAAACTGTAGTTAGTGTCACCACTGTATCGGTATACCCGTACATAATAAGTACCTGCACTCAACTGACTGTTAATGGATTCAGAAGTAGTACCACCATTCTCAGAAGTGGAAATTACACCACCTGAACTATTGAGTAACTTAACATCCGCATCGGCACTCAAGCCTGTTAAGTTCAGACTAAAGTTACTTTGTGTGCCTACATTGAATTTATAGTAATCGTTAGTATCAGCACTTCCTACCCAATCAGTAAAAAGTTGACTTCCTGTTAATGTACCAACATTACGGGCTGCAGCTAGGGTATTTCCAGCATAATCAAGAGGTGCATTTAACGATGGAAGTTGCTGTGAACTATACTCTGTTAGACTAGAACTTAAAGGATCTTTATCCAGGTAAGTTGAGGAATTGCCCAATCCTGATAAAGAGGAATCAAAAGACTTTTCAGAACCATCAAACATAATGCGCTCCTAAATAATTTATGAAAATCTTGATTACGTAGGGTGGGCAATGCAGACTGTATCCAGATTCTAGTGGGCAATGCTCATCTTGGGTGTACTTCAAGAGTGAAATATTAGTATCACTGAGAATCTAGGATAAACTACTGCTTTTGTGGAGGATATTTTGACTAAACTGTCACTTTCATTACATAAATATAAAATGATTTATGTTAACTTGACTACGGTACAAAATACTATTTTACTAAAAAAATTATACTAAATTGTGCGATAATTACGCAAAAATGACGTAAAAGCCTTGATTTACCTGATGACGACTGATTTTAATTTGTAAATCTTAATACTTATTCGTGCTTCTGCGTGAGAAATAAAATGTCAATCACACGCAGGTGGGCTTTATTCGGATAGCATCCAAGAATATTACATATTTTGATATCTCCACATAGCAGACATAGTGTCTAAATCAATCCCGTTCATATCACCTGCCGCCGTATTTTTAAACAACGCCGTAAAAGCACCAGCACCCAACCGATATTGCGGAAACATCCGATAACAAGGAATACTAGTTAAACGAGATTGAAAAGTAGATAAATGCTCAACTTCCACCGCTTGAAAATGTGGAAACCGTTCCAAAAACCATTCACAAACCTGCTCATTTTCTTCAGCAGAATAAGTACAAGTCATATAAGCCAAATAACCTTGAGGGGCGACAACTTGGGCAGAATTAGCAATAATGCGTTTTTGGCGATTGGCACTTTTATTAATTGAAGTCGAGTGAAAACATCCCGGTGCTTTCTCATTTTTAGCTAGTAAAGATTGCCCAGTACAAGGGGCATCAACTATCACCAAATTACTCGAAGCTGGCAACAGTTCTGCAAAAATACTCGAATCTCTATTTACTACTCCACTAGGTTTAATTTGACAACGTTTTAAATTAGAAATTAGCATTCCTAACCGCTTACCAATCACCTCATTAGTAATTAATAAATCAGGTTTTAAAGCCCTCCAAGCAAACACACTTTTACCACCAGGGGCAGCACACATATCAAAAACTACAGATATTGATTCGGGAATTGCCAACAAAACCGAAGCAGAAAATACCGAAGAAAAATCTAAACAATAAAAATGTCCTTGTTCATGAAGAGAATGCTTACCTGGTTTTTCTCCTAAAGATAACCGGTCTACAAAATGCGGTTGCCAATGTGTTGGTGTTTGCACATTAAAAGGCGAAATATCGGGTTTATCTTGACACCACAGAATACAAGGTGCAAAAGGTTGAGGATGAACTAAAGCATCAATAAACTTTGTTTGTTCATCTACATTTGCAAATAACTGTCGCGTAACTTTAAGCAATAAATTAGAAGGTTTTTGCATATTAATTTCTACCAAATTAAATCAGAAGAGAAACTGTTACATGAGAACAATGCAATCAATATATTTGGCTGCATACTAAAAAGACATTGACCGATATTCAAATGGCGTTTGCAAAGTTCGTCCGGTATGGCTTCTGGCTTTTGGCTAGAAGCTAACCTTGTTTTAATGCTTGTCAAACTCATACCAAATTAAGATTTTAGATTTGGTATTCCACTTATGTACCGGAGAGGTCATGATATTTAACAATTTTCAGCAAAAACTCCGCCAAGAATCACAACGTTGGCGAGACGAAGGAATTATTAATTCTTCCCAGTATGACCAAATAGCCAAGCGGCATCAATTTAATAAGATAGAAGAATCTACCCGTGATAGTTTTGGTGTCATTGCCATTGTCATTGGCGGTTTACTATTAGGCTTAGGTTTAATGACCCTTGTGGGCGCAAATTGGCAGGGTTGGTCACGGGATGTTAAGTTTATCTTGTTAATGAGTTTATTTCTCTCCACAGCCATTACTGGGTTTTTGACTTGGCGAGAACCTACACTTACCACAAATCAGGGTAAAAAATCTCAAGAGGGTAAACGGGTACTCGGAGAAGCATTGTTAATTCTCAGTGCTTTTATTTTAGGGACAACCCTCATGTTAATGGGGCAAATATTCAATATTAGCGGTTCAGCTTCTGAGTTATTTTTAGCTTGGGGGTTTGGAGTGTTAGTCATGGCTTATAGTCTTTCCCTCAATTCCTTGGGAATTATGGCCATTGTCCTCATTCAAATCGGTTATTGGATAGGAATTGGTAATTTGGGGACTGAATCTGGGGAACTGACTTGGGCGCGGTTAGCTGTGCGCCATATGCCATTACTATCATGGTTACTGTTTGTTCCCTTAGCTTATATTTGCAGATCCCGGTGGATTTTTGGCATGGGAGTTGTGGCATTTATTATATCTTTGCAATATAACCTCAGACCTTTACCACTCTTAACATTTTCTGATCTAGTTTCTTGGATAGCTTCCTTTGCGTTGGCTTTACCACCTGCCTTACTTTGGAGTTATGACGATTTACTTTTTCCCACAGTTAATTATAGATTGTTTCAACCCCTGGCACGTAATTTAGGCTTGATTTGTTTTGGGGTAGTTTTTTATCTTTTATCTTTTCGTTCTCAATGGGAATCTGTAGACTCTAGTAGCAGTTTATTATTTTTAAATCCCTTCGATCAAACTAGTAATTTATCGAATGTATTGCCATCTTTGCCCATTATTGATTTAGGAATTCTCAGCGGTTTGGCAGTGTTGCAATGGTTATTTCTAATTCGTCAAAGCAACAGTCCACTTCGTCGGGAAGTATTTTTCAGAATTGGCATTATTACTACTTTTTTGGGTTTCATTCTGATTACTCCCTTTTGGCATCAAGCTATCACCAGAATTACTGAACTAGGCATTTTTATCTTCAACATTTTGTTGGCAATATTAGCCTGGGGATTAGTTCAAGAAGGGTTAAAATTACGGAAAAGAACCGCCTTTTGGTGTGGTATATTATTATTTACCTTGCAAATTATCAGCCGGGTTTTAGAATATAATACTGAGGTTCTTTTCCGGGCTTTAGTATTTGGTATTTGCGGTTATTCTCTCATTGCAGCCGGACTTTGGTTTGAAAGTCGTTTTACTACTTCTAAAACTAGTAATAGTGGTGGTAGCGGGAATAGCGGAAATAGCGGTAATAGTGGTAATAGTGGTGGTAGCGGTGGTAGTGGTAATAGTGGAAATAGCGGTGGTAGCGGAAATAGCGGTGGTAGCGGAAATAGCGGTGGTAGCGGAAATAGCGGTGGTAGTGGGAATAGCGGTGGTAGCGGGAATAGTGGTGGTAGTGGGAATAGCGGGAATAGCGGAAATAGCGGGAATAAAAGTAGTAATGGAGACAATAGCGATAACAGAGGTGATAAAAGAAGCAATAGTGGGAGTGATTACAGAAGTAGTAGTGGAGACAATAACGATAATAGAGGTGACAAAAGAAGCAATAGTGGGAGTGATTATAGAAGTAGTAGTGGAGGCAATAACGATAATAGAGGTGACAAAAGAAGCAATAGTGGGAGTGATTGGAGTGATTATAGAAGTAGTAGAGGAGACAATAGCGATAATAGAGGTGACAAAAGAAGCAATAGTGGGAGTGATTATAGAAGTAGTAGAGGAGATAATAGAGATGACAACAGACGTGATAACAGAGGTGATTAATGGGATAATTTTCAATCAGAATGAAGACATATTCATCAAGAATAATTCAGCAGTTAAAACAAATTAATAGGGGATATTCTGCCGGATATTGCTACATTGCTCGCACAAAATTAGATTTTGACTCTTACTTTCTTTTTCCTGACTCGGTGACTCCTGAATTCTTGCTATATAGGGCTTGCTGAATAAACCGAAAACCTAGATAGATTAAGAGTTTCCCGGTTAAAAAAGTGAATTAGGTGCAAGGAATAAGGATTGAAACCATTAAAAACCTATCACTTTCTGAAATTTGAGACTATTCTTCTCTCCTTCTAATTCTTCCTCCTGACTCCTGACTCCTGACTCCTGACTCCTGACTCCTGACTCCTGACTCCTGACTCCTGACTCCTGACTCCTGACTCCTGACTCCTAGCCCTCACGAAAAGACTTTTTCAGCAAGCCCTAAATAGCAATACCTTTGCCATTTTTCTGGAGAAATATTATCAATCTTGTAGTGCGGGCATCTTGCCCGCTATTTTTACACCCCATTTATTAGTGTTGTCAAAGAAAGTGGATAATATGGTTATAAAAAAATTATGGGTAGGAATTGGTTGTCAAAAAGGAATTTCCCAACAATTAATTAATTTAGTAATCAAAAAAGTTTTTCAGGAAAATCAACTTATATATCATGAAATAGCTGGAATTGCAACTATTGATAAAAAAGCCTCAGAAATTGGCTTGCTAGAATTTTGTAACTTAGAAAAACTACCTTTAAAAACCTTTAGTGCCGAACTTTTAAATAATGTATTTGTTCCCAATCCTAATAATACTATTACTAAGTTAGTGGGAACATCTAGCGTAGCAGAGGCTTCCGCGATTCTTGCAGCTTCAGAAATCACATCTACGGAAATAATGTTATTAGTTCCTAAACAGATTTTCCGATTACCAGAAGCACCAGCAACAATCACAGTAGCCGTTGCTAAAAGTGAAAACCTGATATTTTAATCAACTGCATTAACAATCTGATTAATAATACCAGAAACAATTGATAAAACAATTGAACCTAAAAAAGCAGGAATAAAACCCCGAATTTCAAAACCATAACCGGGAGTTATGGCACTGGCAAACCATAGCGTTAAGGCATTAATCACTAGGGTGAATAAACCCAAAGTAATTAAGGTGATGGGAAATGCTAAAATCTGCAAAATTGGTCGCACAATGGCATTTACTAAACCAATCACAACAGCGGCAATTAAGGCAGCAACAAAACTAGTGAGAATGATTCCAGGAACAATTTTAGCCGTAATTAATAATGCTACCGCAGTCCCTATCCAAGTTAAAAGAAAGTGCTTCATAGTTTGATGATGAGAACAAGATTAACGTGACTGGGAAGTGCGGTTCAAGAACACTTTCCATGTACCACCACCGACAACACCATCAGGTTTTAAACCATAACGAGTTTGAGCAGCTTTGACTGCGGCTTCTGTGGATCTTCCGAAATCTCCATCTATTTTACCATTTAAAAAACCCAGGATTTTGAGTTGTTTTTGCAATTTAATTACTTCCGGTCCACTTGTACCTAAATGTAAAATTGGCCATCCTTCGGGAGTATATTGAATACCGGGCATTTGTTGATTGAGAGGAGTGGGTTGAATACTAGAATTAGGCTGATTGGTGGTGCGTTTAGTAGTCGGTGGTTTTGTGAATCTGGTCGGTTGGGTAGGAACAGTCGTAAAACTACTGGCAGCATTAGGTGCGGAAGTAATAATATTTGATGGGCTGGGAAACAGTTTTTGCCAAGTGATATTATCTACATTACCAGTGGGATTTAGGCCAGCAGCTTGCTGAAATTGGGCAACGGCAATAATGGTACTTTGTTGATATGTACCATCCACAGCACCTGAATAAAAACCCAAAATCGTCAAAGCGGCTTGAAGTTCTGTAACTCGTTCACCCTGACTACCTAAGTTTAGAGGAGGACGATTAATTTTAACTTCTGTGTTGACTTGGGCAATTTTAATCGCTGCTGCTGTTGATATAAAAGCAGAGGAACTAATTAACGCGGGTGTGGTGGTTAACAAGAGTAAGCAATACCAAGAATTTGCGCTCATGTAGTTGGGAATACTTGCTATCAAACTAAATTTCATAGAATTTTTGTATAACTTTCCGATGCTGATCTTACCCTGTGGCGATCGCTTTGTTTGCCTTTAATCTTTTTGGTGTGAAGATAAAACATAATCGAATATTTCCAAGACTTGATTTTGTTGGGTAACATACGTCAACCCAACCTACGCAATTTAAGGTTTTAGAAAGTAGCTGTCTGAATGGCTTCTTCTGGTCCAACGAGAGATAAGTAGGGTGCTTGTAAATATTTACAAGCGGTTGTCATTGCCTCCGTTGCAGTGACATTATTAATTAATTCGGGAAACTTTTGATCAAATTCAATTCCTAAACCCAAAATTTCATACCAACCATATATCTGTGCAATATGTCCATTAGTTTGTTTACCCAACGCATATTGACCGATAATTTTGTTTTTAGCAGTTTGTAATGCTTCTGCTGACAGTTCGGTGGTAGATAATAATTCTACTTCTTGGCGAAGTCCATTAAAAGCAATTTTGGTGTTTTCCGGTGCTGTCCCAATATAAACTACGAAGGAAGCGGGAAAAAGTCGAGTCGAATAAATAGCAGATACGTCATAAGCTAAACCTTGCTTTTCTCGCAATTCTACAAATAAACGACTAGAAAGACCATTCCCTAAATAGGTAGCAAGTAACTTGAGAGCCGCATATTCTGGGTTGGTTACTGATGGTCCTAAATAACCCAACATGATAATTGATTGTTGTGTATTTAAGGGTTTCAGGCAAGATTTAGGTGATCCAGTAATTGGTGGTAAATTAAGAGTAGGTTTGGTGGAATTTGGTATTTGCCAATCACCAAAAATCTTATTTACTAATTTCTCTGCTTGTGCTGGTGTAATGCGTCCAGCAATGCTAATGACAATATTATCAGGACGGAAATGAGTTTGATGATATTCTACTAAGTCATCACGGGTAATGCTGCTCATGGTTGTTTCATCACCTAAAACTGACATGGAGTAGGGATGATTTGGGTACATTACCTGACGCAGTTGTTCAAAAGCCAGTCCAAAAGGTTGCTCTTTTTGGGAACGAATATCTTGGATTGCTAATCGCTTTTCTAATTCTATTTGGTTTTCGGGAAAGGTAGGCGATCGCAATAATTGTCCAGCCAATGTTAAAATATCAATAAAATCAGCAGTTACTGTTTTCAACGATAGCAAAAAATAATCTGTAGCTGCATCTGTACCTAAACCAGCTCCCACAGATTCAACTTTTTCGGCAATTTCTAAACTCGATAAACCATCACATCCCTTTGTCATTACTGCTGATAACAAATGCGCTAAACCAGCTTTTTCTCGCTGTTCATGACAACTACCAGCGCGAATAAAAATCCGTCCCGCAATAATATCAGCAGCTTGATTTTCTGATACTAATAAAACAATGCCATTACTTAATACGGTGCGATGAATCAGAGAGCGACTATTAATAGTTTGCATTTTTTACTTAATAATTAACAAGGTTTGAGAATTGTCACAGCATAATTAGCTGGGGAAAGATATTGTTGAGCTAATTTTTGCAGTTCTTGCGGATTGAAAGACTGGATTTCTTGGGGATAGGTAACAGCTAATTCAGCGTTAGCAATGGTATGATAATAACCATAAAAATTAGTTAGCTGATCTGGTGTTTCTGTAGAAAAGGCATAATCATTACATAAAAACCGCTGAATGCGATTTATTTCTGGTGTGCTAATTTCTTGATTTTGCAATTCTTGCAAATGATCACAAATCAACTCTTCAACGCGTTCCAGATATTCTGATTCTAACCAAGCCGTAATTGTAAATAAACTTGATTCTTGTTGTAAAGAGAAATCACAGCATAAGTCTTGAACAAGTTGCTTTTCTTCCCGCAAATCAGATACTAATCGAGAAATTCTCCCTTCTCCTAACAGTGCTGATAATAATTCTAAACCATGAACAGCCCGAAATTCTTCTACTCCTGGCACTTTCCAACCCATAATTAACCGCGCTTGTTCCAGTCTAGGTAAAATTAACTCATGACGACGAATTCCTGAAATTACCGGTGCTGCAATTTTGGTAAATTGGGGACAATGATCACGTTGCGGAAAATCTACAAATGTCCGGTTTACCAAGTCCCTCGCAGCTTTTTCACCAATTCCCCCCACCACAACCACAGTCATATTTTCTGGTTGGTAATAACTGCGATAAAAACAGCGCATAGCTTCGGGGGAATGCTGCATTAATTCTGGCTCAGTTCCTAGCACAGAACGTCCGTAAGGATGGTTTTGGTAAATATTTTTAACAAGAGATTGAAAACCTACCCAATCAGGATCATCATTGTAAGAACGGATTTCTTCTAGCACCACATCCCGTTCTCTGATAAATTCATCGTCAGGAATGGCTGCATTCAGGAGTAATTCTCCCAAATGTGGTAGAGTATGCTCTAGGTAATTAGCAGCGGTTGTAATCGAATAATGGGCATAATCGTGGCTGGTAGCGGCATTACTCACACCACCAATTTTTTCAATATGATAATCAAATTCTCCAGGCAGCAAGTTTGGTGTACCTTTGAAAATCATGTGTTCTAGAAAATGTGCCATTCCAAACCAAGGTTCTGGTTCTAGGTTAGCTCCCGCACGCACCCAAACGTCAGCTACGACTACGGGTGTAGTGGATATTTCTTGGTGAATGAATGTCAAGCCGTTATCTAATTTGATAACTGAACCGGGAAACACGTTGTTAGTTAGTTGTTTTAGCAATTTTTTCTAGTTTCAAGCACAATTTAATGTTGTCATTCTAACCTTGAATTTAACGGAAAAGAAAGCCAAATTGTAGAGATTTAGTAAATCAACAAGTTTTATGGGTCAAAAAACTCATTTGAGAATTTGATAGATTAACTTTGAATTCAAGACCCAAGTTCTTTAAATAGCAGGATATAAAAATGACTAGTAACTATGACTCCATAGCCAAAGAGTATAAAGAATCCAAAGAATTGCCGATGCGTTTACATATAGAAGCATATACATATTTTAATATGCTTGGCAATTTGGCGGAAAAATCAATTCTGGATCTGGCTTGTGGAGAAGGATTTTATACCAGAAAGTTTAAAGATCAAGGTGCAGCAAAGGTTGTAGGGGTAGACATTTCCCAAAAAATGATTGAATTGGCAAGAGAAGAAGAAACTAGAAAATTTCAAAATATTGAATATATTCTTGGTGATGTACTTGAACTCGGTGAAATAGGCAGCTTTGATTTGGTAGTTGCTTCCTATCTCCTAAATTATGCCCGAAGTTCAGAAGAATTACTCAAAATGTGTAAAAGTATATTTGCCAATCTTAAACCTGGTGGTCGTTTTGTTACTATTAATAGCAATCCCTCTCAAGCACCTGTATCATATCTGAAAACTGAAAAATATGGATTTATTAAAAGTATAGATTCACCACTAATCGAAGGTACACCCATAAAATATACATTTATTAATAATCATAAATTCACCTTTGATAACTATTACCTCAGCATTCCCACTCATGAATGGGCATTTCAGAGTGTCGGTTTTAAAGAGGTTCGCTGGCAATTACCAATAGTCTCACCTGATGGAATAAAAGAATTTGGGCAAGAATTTTGGCAAGATTTCCTTGATTCTGTGCCAATAATTGGTATTGAATGTTTTAAGTAAATCTACAAAATCCACCATCGTTTTAATATCCATGTTTGCGTCTAACGGGGCGACGATGAAGCTAGGAATAAGACAGGATAAGCTCCATACCCCTTAAACCCCCTTGATGATACTTAGGGCTTGCTGAATAAGTTGTCTGTGAGGGCAGGGAACTCTTAACTGGGAACAGGGAAGAGGTTTTGGGCAACTTTACTTTTCCTGATATATTACTCTTCGAGAAGCCGCTCCGCGTCTACGGTTTTTTTTCCGTTCACCTACTTATAATAAACTAAAAATATTAAATGTTTTTATGAAGACACGCCCAGGAATTTTATTACTTACTTTAGTCATACCTGGTTTATTGGTAGTATTGATATCCCTTTATTATTTTGGTACTGATTATGACGCACTAATAAAAGCTGAAAATTATTTAGAAAAATTGGTAAAAGAGGAAAAGCCTAATGAAAGAACTTTACAATTTGCATATCATCGAGCTTTAGCCCATCGAATTAATGTTTTTGCTGATGCTACTTGGGGATTATTGGGAGGTGTGATTACAGCAGTGGGAATACATGGTTTAGTGATGTTGAAGGAGAAAGATTAAAACACTTCCTCCTATTAATTTAAACGGCTGAATTTTCCATTTTCCAAGTTGCTAAATCTGCTAAAGAGCGATCGCGGTAACGTCCGTATTTTTCCGGTTTACTCTTAATTTTCACACCCAAATCTGGCACAATTCCAAAATTAGGAGCCATCGGTTGAAAATGTTTTGGTGCAGCGGATCTGATAAACTCAAATAATGCCCCCATCATCGTTGTAATAGGTAAAATTAGGGGTTCTTTTCCTAAAGCTAATCTAGCTGCATTTGTTCCCGCTAACCAACCTCCCGCAGATGCTGCGGTATAACCTTCTGTTCCTATTAATTGTCCCGCAGCCAGTAAAGTTGGACGTTCTTTAAATTGCAAACTTGCAGACATTAACTGTGGTGCATTTAAAAAAGTATTGCGGTGCATTACTCCTAATCTGACAAACTCGGCTTTTTCCAACCCAGGTATCATTTGAAATACTCTTTTTTGTTCACCCCACCGCAAATTAGTTTGAAATCCGACCATATTCCAAAGTTGACCGGCTTTATCTTCTTGTCGTAATTGAATTACCGCATAGTTACGTTCTCCATTGCGAGGATCAGATAAACCCACTGGTTTGAGAGGTCCATAACGCATGGTATCTTCACCTCTTCTGGCCATTTCTTCAATTGGTAAACAAGCTTCAAAAAATTTCGCTGTTTCTTTTTCAAAGTCTTTTAATTCCGTTTGTTCAGCTTGACAAAGTGCTGATCGAAATTGTAAATACTGCTCTTTATTCATCGGACAATTTAGATAAGCTGCCTCACCTTTATCATAACGAGAAGCCATAAATGCAATATCTTTATTGATAGAATCTCCGACAATAATTGGACTCGCAGCATCAAAAAAGTTGAGATATTCCATCCCCGTAAATCGCTGTAAATCTGCGGCTAAATCGGGACTGGTTAAAGGTCCAGAAGCTAATACAACGATACCTTGGGGAATTTCTTTAACTTCACCGCGTCGGAAATCAATTAAAGGATGATTTGCTAAGGTTTTGGTCAAATCTTCGCCAAATTGTCCTCTGTCTACCGCCAAAGCCCCACCAGCAGGGACTGCGTGTTCATCTGCTTTGGAGATGACAATAGAACCGAGTTGGCGGAGTTCTTCGTGTAAGAGACCGGCGGCGCGATCGCTCGCCATAGCCCCGAAAGAGTTGCTACAGACCAATTCAGCCAAATTTTCCGTATGATGGGCAGGGCTGAAGCGTTTAGGGCGCATCTCGTGAAGAATTACAGGCACGCCGGCTTGGGCTATTTGCCATGCTGCTTCTGTTCCTGCGAGTCCACCGCCAATTACTTGTATCGGTTCTTGTGTCATAGTGATTTGAGATAGATTTTCGATAAAATTATGATAAAACTATTATTCACATAAAGAACGAGGTAGTTGAGATTGCCGAATAATTGACATTAATGTACCCAATTTAACAGATGAGTGATTAGGTACGATAGCAGTCAGAGTAGAGTCTTCTATTGCTTTTTGCATGACAATATGACTTCCTTTTTGTCTAACTTCTGTAAAGTCATTGTTTTGTAAAATTTTATAGATTTCTTTGCTAAACCCAGAATTTTACTTTTAAGATGGAGTTTATAGTAAAATACTATTAAAAGTTAGCAGTAATAATTTTCCAAAATATAAACAATGGTAGCACAAAATGGTTGATACTTTTCGTCATTATTCAATTCTAACTAATCCTTAATAATATCCTGATTTCCTCTTCCGCCAACTATTTGAAGAAATGGTGGATTGGTTAAGTTTGCTCCGCATTTTGAAAGGTCAATCTAGTTTGGTGGCTTCTGGTATGCGTCCTAGTGCTACCTGACATCAACTAAAAATTGAACAATGTTCTCCGGTGGATAAATGTGCTAATTATCTACTCAATCATGGTGCTTTTCTCAAATACGATGATTATTTGGCTGCGGGTTTTCCCATTGCGACTGGTGTGATTGAGGGGGCTTGCCGTTACTTAATTAAGCCTATAACGGTTATCCAGTCAAAGCTCAACAAAAATGTCAGAGGTAAATAAAATTTCTCTGGCTGGAATTTTTCAAAAATATCAATTATCTGGATATCCTCAATTTTCCAAATCTGACAAAGAAAAATGCATCTATTTTGGGACACCATCAGCCAAAACCTTGCACTTTTTTGTGATAAAAATCCGCGAAACCCTTATTAATAAATGGTTTTAGCTTTATTTAGCAAGCCCTAATTAGTTGTAAATGTAGTTTTTGTATACTACTTTTTGAAGTGCGGAATGTGGGATGCAAAATAAGTCCCCGTAATCTTTAAAAATTACAGGGACTTATTTTTTATTTGGTGGCGGGAAGTGGATTTGAACCACTGACCTTCGGGTTATGAGCCCGACGAGCTACCAGGCTGCTCTATCCCGCGTCGCTTTTGTCGCTTTTCTCTCGACTCCTTTAATATAGCGCGAAGTCAAAAGTTTGTCAACTACAAAAGCGATAATTCTCCAATTACTTCCAAACGCTTGTATTTCCCCAGGTTCATAAACTTTTCAGAGAGGCTTTGGGCAATACTGGGACTAATCCAACCCATTTGTTGGAGGATGTGAATAGCTACGGCATATTTAGCGCGTGTTGAGCCATCCATGACTTTAATAGCTAATCCCATGCCTTCACCAAGTCGGCCAATGCACTGTACCCCTTCCGCTCCAGATTTACTCACCAGTTCACCAGGAGTTAAGCGCATCAATTCTGTATCAAATTCTCCAACACCCGCCACCATTGTAGGATGATGATTCATGGCGCGGACAATTCGCTCCATATCCACGCTATTGCTAGAAGCTAATACAGCATATAAAGAGGCCATTTGACTGAGTTGCATCAGATATGTGGGTGCGCCACAGTCATCATGGGCGGTAAGAAATTCTGCTGCTGGCATTCGCAGCAATTCTGCTACTTTGGTGATAATTAACTGTTGGACTGGGTGTTTACGATCCAAATAGTTAGTTAACGGCCAATGGCGTTGCTGACAAACAGCTAACATTCCGGCGTGTTTACCAGAACAGTTATATTCTAAAGCACTACTCTTACCTTGAGGAATTGGGCAGTGCAGGGCATTGATGTCAATATCTGCTCGCCACAGGATGTTAAATACCTGTCTCACCTGTTCCATACTGCCTTTGTGGGAACTGGTGATAATTGCTAAGTCTTTATCGCTCAAACCATAACGTTCTAATGTGCCTGTGCTGGTGATAGCCAGTGCTTGAAATGGTTTGAGGGCAGAACGGACAAATGCGGCGGTTTCAGCGTTACCAGCAACGGAAAGTACCCGTCCCCGGTCATCACTAACTACAGCCTGGACTATATGCCGAGATTCGATAATGCCTTCACGCAGCAACCGGACTTCTAGTGCTGCGGCTTGAGTTCGTTTTCCCATTGTCATGGGTTTATATCTATTTTGTGAATTGTCAGTGGTCAGTTGTCAGTAGGGGCGAAGCATTTGGAAGATAAATTATCGGTCATTGCCAAAAACAGTTCTCCAAATGCTTCGCCCGTACAGGCAAAGCATTTGGAAGATAAATTATCGGTCATTGCCAAAAATAGTTCTCCAAATGCTTCGCCCGTACAGTTGTCAGTTGTCAGTTGTCAGTGGTTGGTTGTTTTACTAATGACTAATGACCAATGACTATTTACAAGAAATGCCAAACTATAGTACCAATAAGATACGTAAGAGCCAAGGCGGCAAAGGTAATTTGCAAGCGTTGGAAGATGGGTTTGATTTCGTAGGTAACAATTAACCGATCACGACTGATGACTTCTTGGGGTTTTGTCCAAGTGTGTCCGTCGTACCAACCAGATTCTTCGTAGAATACGGTGGGACTATAAAGGCGATCGCGCACATAGAACCAACCTAAATATAACCGGACTAATACTAGCACTATACTTACACTAGCAGCACCAGATCCACAAAGGAGAAAATTAAAAATCTGCTTTTGGGGAGAAAAACTGGCTGCTGCCACAGGTCCTGCTACTAACCAAGACCAAGCCCAGATCCAAAAAATTTTCTTGGTGAAGTTAGCCCAGCTTAAGATACTATCTCGAAATAGCCAGGCATTTTTTAATTCTTCGTACTCATTCAGTGGTTGTTGTTCTGTAGGAACTGGGCAATTCTCAAGGGAGGATCGCATCATATCGGTTAACTCCCAACATTCTCGGCGTTTGGTAGGGAAATACGTTCCGCGTGTCCCCAGAACGCTTCTAAATTATAAAACTCCCGTTCTCTTGGCATCATGATATGGACGATGACATCACCATAATCTTGTAGTACCCAAGTTCCTTCGGCTTTGCCTTCTGTTCTGATGGGTCGTCGTTGCCAGTCAATTTCAACTTGTCCTTGAATTGCGTCAGCGATCGCCCTAACTTGCACCTTGGAATAACCAGTCATCATCACAAAGTAATCCGCGAGGGAAGAAATCTCTGCCACATTGAGCAAGATAATTTCTACTGCTTTGCGGTCTAAAGCTGCCTCAGCAATAGTTAAAGCTAAATTTTTACTCGTAGCTTCTGTGTCAGTTTTAGGGCTGCTCACAGGGTTTATTGTCAATGGTAAATTTCGGGGGAAAGATTCAGTCATTCAACCTCATGTGCGTTTTTTCTGTTGCCACTACTTATTCAACTTGCTTACAAATATCTCAAAATAGCTGAACTGCAATTGTGTGAATAGGTTTTTCCTGAATAGTAACATATTCTACAGTTGATCACTTTATCAACCAAGGGAATAGGGAATGGGGAACAGACGCGAAAAATTAGCCCCCAAGCCAGGTTTTTAGCCTCACCCCTGGTAGATAGCTTAGTTGCCCTGTTCCTTTCATAAAAATAAACCCAAGCCGATTTGTAACTAACTTGGGTAAATTGAATGTTTTAACCTGGTGAATTTAGTTTAGTAGCAAGCATTCAGTCGTCAGTCGTCAGGTATTAGCTGAATACTGACGTTTAGCAGTGGCTAAACAGCCCCACTGTTTTTATTAAACAAAATAGTGATGGTTTTGAAAATTAACTTTAAATCGTAAACTAAAGTCCAATTTTGCTGATACTGTAAATCTAACCGAATCACATCTTCAAAACTCCGAACTTTAGAGCGGCCGTTAACTTGCCATTCACCAGTCATACCAGGTTTAACGTCTAAACGTTGCCATTCGGGGACTTCGTAGCGTTCTACTTCATCAGGTGTGGGTGGTCGAGTCCCGACTAAACTCATTTCCCCTTTGAGAACGTTCCAAAATTGAGGTAGTTCATCCAAACTGGTACGGCGTAAAAAGTTACCTACTTTAGTAATTCTGGGATCATTATCATTTTTAAAGAAAGCGCCTTCGACTTGATTTTTGATTTGGGATTTTCTAGCTTCTGCATCTACACACATAGACCGAAATTTCCAAATTGCAAACCGCTTACCCATCCAACCACAACGAGTTTGCCTAAAGAAAATTGGACCAGGATCGTCAATTTGAATGGCGATTACTATGGGAATAAACAAAATAAATGTAATTACTAAACCAACTAATGATCCCACAATATCAATCAGCCGTTTCATCCAAGATGCCACGGAATTATGAGTTTGAGGAAGTGGATCTACTTTGCGAGAAGTATTTTTTCCTGAGTTTGTAAAGTTATCTGTGGCTATTAGTGTGAGGTTGTGAAGAGACTCAATGGGAAACACCTGATCTAGCCCTGTCAGATTTAAAACTGCCATGACTTGGGGTGTAACATGACGCAGTGTTACTTTGATTCCCTTTTCTTGAGAATTTTTAAAGTTGCTGACTAGAGAACCTAAACCACTACTATCCATAAAAGTAGTATTTTGGAAATCAATAATAATTTGCCCTGGTGGTAAATCCGCTGCAATTAAGTTTTGGCAAGTTTGCTTAAAACTGACGGCCTCAAGCACAGTTAACCTCACTGGAACTTGCAAGATTACTGCGCTTTCTAAGTAAGTAACTGGAAAGTCTACTGGTGTGGTTTGACTACTCATAAAACTCTGGACTTTAATTGCCATATATAATCTAATTTGTTAACCGTAATTTTCTTTTGGAAAAACAATTAACCTGATTTTTAATCTGGATGATGAAGCACAAGCTGGGAGATTTTTAAAGATTAGAGAAAATATTCCCAATCCAGCTTCACAATAGCAGCAATTGTCAAAATTTTTGCTGTTGTAAATAGGTGAATCAACTTGTTATTTCTCATGATCATCTGATTACTAAAAATAAAGTTAATGTTACTGATACCTGATTTAAGTCTTTTTATGCAATTCAAGGGGAATATCTCAACGTCGGGATACGTCAGATTTTTATTTGTTTTGCTCTTTGTGATTTGCATTGTTACTTTTGTGACAGTTTTAACAATTACAATGCCCTTTTTAACTGCCAAATTGACTGTTTTCCTGAATTACGGGACTTTGCAGCTCATGCAGATTCTGGGCGATTATCTATAGGACTAGAATGGGTTGCCAGAAAAAACTTACCTTTGTCAACAATAGCATTAGCTTAACTCAAGGATATCCTCTGCTTCATGCACAATTTTTAGTAAAATTTCAGCCAGCAATAATATCACTAATTAACCTGCTAATTTATTGATAACCTGACGGATATTGGCCAAAACAGTTGGAAATAACTATCTCCTACTTAGACTCAGTAGGTCTAAATTTAAAATTTCTCAATGTGAGCAATAAAACTCATTATGAAGAAGATAAAAAATTCCTTTAACCAGCCTCTAACACTAAGTTAGAGCTATTTAAAAAAATAATTGTCTTCCAAAGTACAGTTGTTAAAAAGTTAAAATCGGCGGTTGATTAGTTGCAGATGTAAGTAAGGAGATTTCGCTATTTTTGCGACCTGTGACTTCCTAAACTTATAAAATATTCAACAAAGACGCGAATTTAAAAAGTTTTTATGAGCAAAATAAGAAGGTTTGATAAAGTTTTAATATTTTGTTAAATAGATGAATTTCTCGGAAATTTTTCTGAACATAAAAGTCTAATAGATAGATATTACTGATGTTCAAGGCTTTTAGTCCTGACTCTGACTGTATCTTTGTGGGTTGGGTATCTCCCACCCCACTAATTGTCAAAATTTCACAATCCAGAGTCCTCATTCCGGGATTTAGCTTTGGCTTTGTTGGCGCTGCGTTTAAGAGCAGAAAGTCTCGCTTCATATCGAGAACGCTGATTTTTGCTAGGAGTGTTTTCCACTAAAGTTTTTAAGGCACTACCAAGACTTTTATAGGCGTTGGGTAAACTATAACCAAAGCGGGTTGCCAGAGCGATCGCTTTTTCGTCAGCATCTAGCAATTCTTTAACTTGTTTACCACCATTATTTTTTTGATATAATCGCCAACCAGAAACGCCACAGAGCGCCATAGCTAATACTAGCAATAATCCATCTTGTACCCATAATTCACCAACAGCACCACCTAAACCAATGGCTAGTGCGGCCATTTCCCAACCATCTTTGGGAATAGTGTCGTTTTGCACGCGAGCAACTTCGTGCCAAAACAGCAAATTCCGCTGGTCCATTGCCAGAGCATCCCATTTTACCAAGTCAATTTGAATTTCCACTTGGTCTTTGCCAATTTCTTCGCAACGAATCAGGGATGGATTAACCTCTGTTGTGCCTTCAACTGTTACCCAACTTTGTAATTCTGGGGGTAATAAGCTTTTTAACCGCCGGAGTTCACTCATTTCTGCTTTAGCAGAGGAGGTTGCATAGGATGTCATAAAAATCCAGCCTTACAAGATTTCAGTATATAATCAGGTTATCACTTTGCAGTTTAGCCATTTCAGTAGTGATCCGCTTTATTCATCAGACAAACTACCCCGCTTTTTCCGCGCTTCCATGGCTTTTTCGAGGAGTTCTAATAATCCAGGAGCTTGTTCTTGAATACTCAATAATAATCTTTCTCCTAAGTCCAGATTTCCCGGATCTTCTCCTGTTTCCATCACCTCTTGCAACCGCGGCAGGGCAACGGTATCCACGATTTGGATTAATCCGCTCAGACAACGGTTAAATTGTCTTTCGGTGAGCAGGGAGTCTTCCAGGGGAAATTCGATGATAGCGCGGATTTCACCATCGGATGGATCATATTCCCATTGCAGCATTTTAGTTTCCCAGGAAATAGCCAGCATCGTCTGGAGGATAGCGTCTTTGTAGGGATGGTCTTTTACTTCTGCCAAAACTTGGGGTGCAAATAGCCGAAAAAATTTTCCTTCCTCGTCCAGTTGGACAACTATCAGAAAATCTTCGATGTTTTCCGCTTCCACACCCGTAATAATCCGGTCTTCTTCTTCATCAAAACGGTAGTCCCAACCAAGATTATCTAGATACTTGGCTATTTGTTTGAGATTTGCTGCCATAAAAGCCTCGTAAGGAACAGTGGAGAGGCTGTCACCATAACTATTCTAACTTGCTAGGCGCATTTACTCAATTACTGTCAGCAATTTCTACTTTAACTTAACTAATATGAATGTACTGTAAAAACTCGCAATACTGCCTTAGTTGCAAAACTTAACATAGTTGCTAGTCAAGACTTTTTTCCATAAGTATCCTTGTTTTGGTAAACTTAAAAACTGAAATAGCTAATTAAACGACGCTAAGACAAGTAATTTAGAGGGGATACTCGTGGAAAATACTCTTGGGTTAGAGATTATAGAAGTAGTTGAGCAAGCAGCGATCGCTTCTTCTAAGTGGATGGGTAAGGGCGAAAAGAACATTGCTGACCAAGTAGCAGTGGAAGCGATGCGCGAACGGATGAACAAAATCCATATGCGTGGTCGCATCGTCATCGGTGAAGGCGAACGGGACGAAGCTCCTATGCTTTACATTGGAGAAGAAGTTGGTATCTGTACTCAACCAAATGCTGCCAGTGTCTGTAATCTTGAAGAACTTGTAGAAATTGACATTGCTGTTGACCCTTGCGAAGGTACTAACCTAGTTGCTTATGGTCAAAATGGCTCAATGGCAGTTTTGGCAATTTCTGAAAAGGGCGGTTTATTTGCTGCTCCTGACTTCTACATGAAGAAACTCGCAGCACCAGCAGCCGCTAGAGGTCATGTTGATATCAACAAATCCGCTACAGAAAACCTAAAAATCCTTTCTGAGTGCTTAAACCGTTCTGTTGAGGAATTAGTAGTAGTAGTGATGGATCGTCCCCGTCACAAAGACCTCATTCAAGAAATTCGCACCGCTGGATCTAGAGTAAGACTAATCAGCGATGGTGACGTTTCTGCTGCTATCTGTTGCGCTTTCTCTGGTACTAATATCCATGCTTTAATGGGTATCGGTGCTGCTCCCGAAGGTGTAATTTCTGCTGCTGCTTTACGCTGCTTGGGTGGACACTTCCAAGGACAATTAATCTATGATCCAGAAGTTGTCCAAACTGGCTTAATTGGTGAAAGCAGAGAAGGTAATCTAGCCCGTTTAAATGAAATGGGTATTACTGACGGAGACAGAGTTTATAACGCTAATGAATTAGCTTCTGGTGAAACAGTGCTATTTGCTGGTTGCGGTATTACTCCTGGAACTTTGATGGATGGTGTGCGCTTCTTCCACGGTGGTGCTAGAACCCAAAGCTTGGTTATTTCTAGTCAATCCAAAACCGCTCGGTTTGTGGATACAGTTCACTTGTGGGACGAACCTAAGAATATCCAACTGCGGTAGTAATTAGTCGGTAGTAATTAGTCGGTAGTCAGTGGTCAGTGGACAGTAGTCCATTGTTATTAGTAGTCTGTCAAAGTAAATTTGACAGGTTGTGAACATCTAAAAACTTTGTATTTTATAGTTTTTAGTCAATTTATATCCGTCAATCAGTTTTTGATAGTCTACTAACAACTGACAACTGACACCTGACAACTGTACGGGCGAAGCATTTGGAGAACTA
>NZ_VIKY01000067.1:0-703 GCF_009711925.1 Dolichospermum sp. UHCC 0352
GGCTTCTTGATATACCCTTGTTTGCTTAATATCACTCACTAAAAACATTGCTTCTATCTCCTGACGGCTTAATTGTGAAAATTTGGACAATAAAACAGTCTCCAACAATTCTATAATACCTTGTTTTTCTCTGTCATTCTCAACTTCTGTCTTAGTTCTGTCCAAGAGAGCTTTAACTAATTCCGGTGCTTGTGCTTCCTTACTGACAATTAACTCAATTAACCCCATACCAATTGAACCTGGTGGTAATTCATCTAAATAAATTCGTTTAATTCTCCCACTATTAATCAATTCTTGTTGATAAGCAGTCAATTCTCCTACATCTAAACTCCGTTTCGCAAATAAAGCTACTCCTTGCCAATCTTGTACAGGTTTAAATTGATTAAGATAAATGTTGATTTCGGCGATTAATTCCCAGTAAAAATCCGGTTTTGGTTGAAATTGCACTTCTACAAAATAGATGGGTTTTTCTAGACTATCTGCCATAAAAATTCCATCAAATCGAAATGCTTTTTCTTTCACTTCCACAGAGGTAAATTTATAATCTGTGGCGTTTTCTGTAGGTTCTCCCAGAATTTCAAATAATAGGGTGTGAAAAGTGAGGAAGATTTGATAAAATATTGTGTCTGTGTGCATTATTCCTGATTTTGAAATTTCTTATTACTTATTTATCTGCTGATTTTAACCATCTTTCCCAGTTCTC
>NZ_VIKY01000068.1:0-17955 GCF_009711925.1 Dolichospermum sp. UHCC 0352
GCTTCTACAAGCAGCGGGTTTTGCGTCGGGGTAAAATCCCCGTTGCAAAACGTAATTCTAAATTCTAAATTCTAAATTCTGCATTCTTTTAACCAGCCATAAGTGGTATTAAAACTTCTCCGCAATAAATTTCCAGAAAAATTCTTAGAAAAATATCTAGATATTTCAGAAATAGGCAGTTATAATGGTTTGATAGATACAAAATGCAAATCATCTGCCGTTCCTCCTGCTTACTCTATACCCCTGTATCCCAACACCCTGAGTATCTAAAGTCTTCGAGTCATACCAGGGGAGGGGGTTAGTTAGTCTGACGAGAGAAACTGCCAATTTACACCCCCAACATTTATCACCTAAAAATTCCCGAGTCAAACAGTAATTTTAGGTTTAGATTAAAAATATTTGTATCCAACTGGGTGTATAATTCGTAGTTTGATTTGAATATCACACCTGTAAACAAGCCATTTATCCGTCTGTAGAATATGACCAACGACATCGATCTGATCAAGCGTCTTGGACCTAGTGCGATGGATCAGATCATGCTTTATCTTGCCTTCAGTGCCATGCGGACAAGTGGCCACAGGCATGGAGCATTTCTAGATGCAGCCGCAACAGCAGCCAAGTGTGCAATTTACATGACCTATCTAGAGCAGGGGCAAAACCTGAGAATGACTGGGCATTTGCACCACCTTGAGCCGAAACGAGTGAAAATCATTGTTGAAGAAGTAAGACTGGCTTTAACTGAAGGCAAACTTCTCAAAATGCTGGGTTCCCAAGAACCGCGCTATCTGATTCAACTTCCCTATGTCTGGATGGAAAAATATCCTTGGATACCGGGAAGATCCCGCGTCCCCGGTACGAATTTGACCGGTGAAGAGAAAAAACAAATTGAGCAAAAGCTGCCAGACAATCTTCCTGATGCCAAGTTAGTTACCTCATTTGAATTTATGGAGTTAATTGACTTTCTCCATAAGCGATCGCAGGAAGAATTACCTGCTAATCATCAGATGCCATTGAGTGAAGCATTAGCGGAACACATCAAGCGTCGGCTATTGTATTCAGGAACGGTAACACGCATTGATTGTCCCTGGGGAATGCCCTTTTATGCTCTCACTCGTCCGTTCTATGCTCCAGCCGATGATCAAGAGCGCACGTACACAATGGTAGAGGATACGGCTCGGTATTTCCGGATGATGAAATATTGGGCAGAGCGTAAACCAAACACGATGCGGGCTGTGGAAGAACTGGATATTCCGCCGGATTGGATTGAGCCAGCAATGGAGGAACTAGACGAAATCATTCGTTCTTGGGGAGATAAATATCACCAAGAAGGCGGAATACCGATGATCTTACAAATGGTTGTTGGTAATAAAGATGAATAGAAAACAAAATTTTTATGTTGGGTAGGGTGGCATACTTACCAGCCCTACCGTTATGAATCTATTTACTCATGGGAGTTGAGGGGCTAAAGCGAAAGTCTATTGCTGGGAGTTAGAACCCAATGGCTTTGTAGACACCGCGCCGAAACCGCTAGATCCTTCACTGGCATCAATACAAGTATTTAATGCTTGAGTAGGACTTAAATCAATTTCTCGACGTAAACCAACTACACAATCAGCAAAGGTTACTGGTAACAAACTGCGACCACAGGATGTTAAAGTAGCTGAATTTTCTGAACCCTGATAACTTTTACTAATGCTAACTACACAGGTTGCTAGATCCTGTGGAATACGAGCCTGACGACAGGAAGAAAGGGCATCCACAGGTGTGATTTGTGTAAGCTTATGAATTTTTGCTACACATGAGGATAACTCTCGTGGTTGGAGTGTAGCGGCACAACTTTGAGATGCCGGTTTAGCTGTGATACCCACGCTCAAAAGTTGAGCAGCACAAACCCGATAGTCATTTTCGTAGGAATCGGTAACAGCCATAGTAGGTAAACTACTGGCTAGTAATCCACCTATAGTTATCAATGATGCTGTAAATCCTCTGAAGAAATAATTGGTTTGTTTGTTCCCAAAGTTACTCATTTTTTTTCGCTTTTTAAGATAACCGTTTTCGATTCCACCAAGGTTATGCTACCGTAGAACTTAGTCCCAATCTTCTACCATCCAGGAATGTCGGTGCTTTTCCCCAGAAATCCACCGAAAATTGGTGAATTCAACGGATTGATTTCTTGTGAATATTAGCGGTAAATAAAAGGCAATTTAGCTATAAAATGTCTATGCTTTTGGGAACTATGCCATAATGGTAGGTCTGAATAAAATTTTAGAAGGATTAAATTAAGGAAACTCATGTCCCGATATAGAGGACCCCGCCTCAGAATTGTCCGTCGTTTAGGCGAATTACCAGGCTTAACTCGGAAGAGTGCTAGACGTGCTTATCCCCCCGGACAACATGGTCAAAACCGTAAGAAGCGCTCTGAGTATGCTATCCGTTTAGAGGAAAAGCAAAAGCTCCGCATGAACTACGGTTTAACTGAAAAACAAATGCTCCGTTATGTTCGTAAAGCCAGACGAGTTGCTGGTTCTACTGGACAGGTGTTGCTGCAATTGTTAGAAATGCGCCTGGATAATACGGTTTTCCGCATGGGTATGGCTCCCACAATTCCAGCCGCCCGTCAATTGGTAAATCACGGTCATGTCACTGTTAATGGCAAACCAGTAGATATTGCCAGCTATCAGTGCCGTCCTGGTGAAGAAGTCGCTGTGAGAAACAGAGAAGCTTCTAAGAAGTTGGTGGAAGCTAACTTGCAATATCCCGGTTTAGCTAACCTTCCTAGTCATCTAGAGTTTGATAAAACTAAGTTGTCTGGTAAGGTCAATAGTGTGATTGAACGGGAATGGGTAGCTCTACAAGTTAATGAACTACTTGTGGTGGAATACTACTCACGTCAAGCGTAGTAGTCAGTAGTCAGTAGTCAGTGGTCAGTAGTTAGTGGTTATTAAACAACGAACAACTGACTAATGACTAACCGCCAATCTGCGACATGGTACGGGTGTACGTGCCGACAGTACCAGGGTCGCGTTGCTTAAAGTTTATTTCTGATTTGATATTTAATATTTGTCTGACTTGTGCTTGTAAATCGGTGGTGCTAATACCAGCACGTAAGGCGGTTTTTAAATCAATTTGACCTGTTTCGTTTAATAAGCAGGGACGTAGCCAACCATCGGCGCTCAGACGCATCCGGTTACAGCGATCGCAAAAACATTCTGACATTTGGCTAATAAATCCTATTGTGCCTTTAGCCCCAGGAATTTGAAATACATCAGCCGGTCCATTACCACAAACTTGGGATTCTGTCAAGCCCCAACGCTCACGGATGGATTGACGTAAATCTGCGGAAGATATCCAACCGCGATTGCTGAATAAGTCTCCGTTACCAATAGGCATAAATTCAATAAAACGGACGTGCCATTGTTTATCAATGGTTAAGGCAGCTAAATCTAAAATTTCATGGTCATTAACGCCGGGAATGACTACTACATTTAATTTTAAAGGATCAAATCCCACATTATACGCAGTCTGGATACCTTGCCATACTTGTTGCCACCGCCCACGGCCATGATTACCAATAATTTCTTCAAATATATGTGGTTCTAAAGAGTCTAAACTAATATTAATTCTTCTTAAACCTGCATCATAGAGATTTTGGGCAATGGGAGCGAGCAAAAACCCGTTAGTAGTCATGGCTATATCTTCGGTTTGGGGAAGATGAGCAATTTTGGCGACTAAATCAACTATATGGGGACGGAGTAAAGGTTCACCACCGGTTAAGCGAAAGCGAGTAAAACCGACGGGGATAAATACTTCCTGAATGAGGGTCAGCAGTTCCTCATCAGTTAATAATTGCTGCTTGAGGATATAATCAAGTTCTGCACCTTCTGGCATACAGTATTGACAACGAAAATTGCAGCGATCAATTAAACTGATGCGGAGGTAGTCCACTTTGTTTATAGTTGCGCTGGTTGTCATATTAGGGAAGAGGTGACAGATTAAACCATTTTATTATAGAGCCTATGATTGCCGGAAGAGATACAAAACTCAAAATTTAAAAGGCAAATTGCACAAGCATTTTAGGAATTTGTTAGGATATCTTGAGAAATCTGAGGATTGTAAGCTTTACAGCACTTTGCGGTGTTATGAGGTACAAGAACCCCAAGCCCAACCCCCTCCAATATCAAAAGTTTATCCTTTTCTTCCCCCCGCAGCGGGGGGATTGAGGGGATACCCTAACTTTAACTTCAAAAAGATATAACTACGGTTTTTCCTTTGCGGAGTATCTCTATTCCATTTAGGTAAGTTTTTTTGGACTTATCTATGGTATTAATCTTCTGATTACTGCGTTTATCATCTACACCTTGAGTTTGTTTTTTGGCATTATTGATAATCTCAGCAATATCATTCATGTACGCATCTCGATCATCCTGTGATGATTGACAATAACCACCACATAAAGTTTCTGCTTGTGCGGGAATTATCTCTTCCAAAAATAATTTGATATCAATCTGATTAATATCCCCATCTATGATTTTATTCATGGTTTTAATGAATGATAACTATGTCTATAGGAATCCTATTTGATTTTTGAAATATACCTAGGGTGGAAAATACCAATCTAGACAGGTTTTAGTGGGCAATGCCCACCCTACACTTAATATTGTATGGCTACGCCACGCAAGCTATCAGAAATGCTTGGGGATGCCTATTGATTCCAGGTTGGCAAAAATTCTGATAATTTTCATCTATCTATTGGCTAATGTTTTATTGACGAATAGATAAACTGCTGGATGATTCCGTTCGCATTTTTCTAGTTTCTTCCAAAATTTTATCTATATCCTCTTGGGATAAACGTTGAATATAGTTAATTTTAACTTCTTCTAAAAAGTCATTTAACAAACTTTGAATTTCTTGCAAAACTTGTTTTTTCTTGATTTCTGAAGTGAATGAAGTTGTAAATTTTTCTATTAGCTGAGTGGAAAGTTTTGCCGCGACAGGATCTTTGATGGTACTAGCTAAAGCAGCATAGATATTATTAGTAATTTGGGTGGCTAGTTGTTCACTAATTTGTGTTTGGGCTTTACCTAATCCTGGTACCATGCGGATATTACTATAGCCTGGTAATTGCTGACAAGCGATTTCAATACTATGGCACAAAATGGCATTTACTTCTGGTTGGATTTTTGGTAATACTTGATTAACAAGAGTTTTAATTAACAATCCAGTAATTGCTTCGACTTCATTGATATTATTAATATCTATGTAAGAACGCACATTTTCTGATTCTAATAACCAACTTGTAATTTCACCTCGTTGAATTGAACCTTGAAATTGGTTAATTACTTGAACTACGACAATTTCTGTAATTTCTTCGGCAAAATTGGCAAGAATACCTTGATGAATTTGCCGTCTAATTACATAAAAATCAACTAATTTGGCTTGATCTAGTCTTATGGTTACTGGGATGACTCGTAACCATTGCCAAGTTGGTATTAGTAATAATAGATCATACCACCGCCAGAGAACTGCCTCGAACCAACTTAAATGACTATATCTACGTTTGATGAAGAAAGTACGTCCTAATAATTCTATAGCAAATAAAATTACAAATGGTAAATCAATTATCCAAAAATTATTCAAAAATTCCCCACTTTCACCAATTTTACGATAATAGTTTTTGGCAATTCCCGGACGAATTTTCTGGTTGAAAAAGTCTATTTCCTGATTCCAACCATGTTTAGATAAATACTCTTGACTCCAAAAAGTATTAAATGCACCTTTTGCAGATTCTTTACTGACGCGTTCCCGCATTCGGTTTTTGATTTTTTCTAGAGTTCCACTTTTCCCCGCACCGGCAAAAGGATTAGTTTCAATCATTTCTTTGCTGAGAAAACGAAGGTCTGCTAATTTTGCTTTGACTTGCGGTGAGATTAAGCCTGTTTGAGTTACCTGTACTTCCAATCTAGCTACTGCTTCTAAATATTTTTTTGTATCACGATGAGGTTCAATACCTTTAATTGGATCGTATAAACGAGTTAATTCAGGAAGTCTGCGGAAGTAAAAATCTCGCCAAGGTACGTAACTTAAATCAAAGAAAACTAATACTAAGTTAGCAGTGGCGGTAATTGCCATTACTCTTTCAAACCATAGGTTTTTTCGCTGGTAATTTTTTAATTTACTCATGGTTTCTTATATGTGGTAAATTGTGGGTTTATGAAATACAGTAGCATCAGTTTGAAACCCAGTTTTAGGTAGGTTGAGGAGTCACTAAATATTGCTAAAATTAAAGTATGTTGGTATAAACAAGTAGCAACACAGATTTTTCAGAATTGAGACTATTAGCAGATGTCGCATAGTAATTTTTCTTATACCCATTAATAATCAATCAAAGTCAAATTAATTAGAATTAATCATTAATTATGAAGCCAGAGGTTAAAAAAACTTCAAAATTACCTGTTAGTCTCTTAATATCAAAGATTTAATCCCAAGGAGTTTTTATGATGTGGTGTAGTTTCGACAAATCTAGAGTAACTATAGCTTTAACCTGTATGGTAGCAGCTAGTGTTGTAGCTTCAGACATAGCTTTTGCAGCCCGTCAGCGCAACTATACGCCGGACGAATTCCGATCCGTATTACGGGGGTTGGGTTATAACGTTAAAGTTACCAAAGATCCTCTGACTGATGAGGAAACAAAAAAGGCTATCAATCAATTTCAAACAGGCTACAAGTTAAAGGTGGACGGGAAAGTAGGACCCAAAACCCAAGATCAAGCCGCGAAGATCGTCGAAATTCTGCAAGCTAATTTGAATACTGTACTTAAACCAAAAACTCTACTTCCCCGTGATCAATTCTACAGTCCCCAGTTAGAAGAGTTGGTAAAGGAGTACCAGAAAAAACATCAACTCTCAGAAACTGGGATTGCTGATTTACGACTTCGCCAAAAACTAAATGAAGAAGTTAAGAACATCATTGATAAACCAACACCAACAGCTACACCAACGGCTAAACCAACGGCTAAACCAACGGCTAAACCAACGGCTAAACCAACGGCTAAACCAACGGCTAAACCAACGGCTAAACCAACGGCTAAACCAACGGCTACACCTACAGTTAAACCAACAGCCACACCAACAGTTAAACCAACGGCTAAACCAACAGTTAAACCAACAGTTAAACCAACGGCTACACCTACAGTTAAACCAACGGCCACACCAACGACTAAACCAACAGCCACACCAACGACTAAACCCGAAAAGTAAAGTCAAGAATTAGCAAGTAAATATGACAGGCTATTCGGCCTGTCGAATGTTTATTTGATCTAAAATAAAATTCAACTTCTTAATTTTAAAGCTTCCGTTGCTGATATTCCCTCACCTTGAGTACCGAAATACCATAAAGCTGCACTAGCTTCAGCACGAGTTACAGGTTTCTTGGGTTGAAATAAGGTTGTATAACCAAAAACTCGGCGAATATTTGATTGTTCAGCATTTTGGAAGTCTGCTAAAACTGCTTTTAATGCTTTCGGTTCAATGTTACCTGCATCTTGAAAACCCCAAGTTTGTTTAACGGCTTCCAAACTGGCTGCGGGTAAGGCTTGGCGAGTATCTAAAGGAACTTTCCATAAAATTAATTGTTCTCGCGTCAAGGGTGCATCAGGACGAAATAAAACGGCTGTGGCATCTCCAGATAAAGCACTGGGAATTAAACCAGCTTCTGCTAATCCCTGAATGACTGGAAAATCAGGATCTTTGGTTAAGATGTCTCTAAAAGCTGGTTGAGTGCTGGAGGATGCTAACCGAATTTGTTTGGCTGGATTATTCGCATACATGGCATTATTAGCTGCAACTAACCAGCGGGCATATTCCCGACGGGTGATAATTTTATCAGGAAGAAATTCGGTTGTTTTCGGTTCAATGGATAAAATACCTAATGTAGCTAAATCTTGAATGTGCGATCGCCATTCGGGTGGTGCTTTCTGAATATCACTGAATTCCTGAGTTGTTAAGGTTTCCGGTTGGGTGGTTGGCTGTAGGGTTGGCTGAGTGACTACGTTGCTATTATTGCTATTAGGTAATACTGGACCGATAAATTCAGAATTATCTGATGGTATAACTGGGTTAGTTGATGTGTCCTTAGAATTAGATGAATATTCAATTACTAATTTAGTAGCAGTTTGCGGTTGATTGGGTTCAGCTTTGGTAACTGTTTGTGGTTTAATTGTGACATTGATGAGTAGATCATTGCGTTTGGCGGAAAAAGTCCCATCTACATCATCTTGAGGCTGTTGCACAATTTGCCAGTTTTTAGCCTGAAATTGCTGGCGGTAAAAGCTGGTAATTAAATTACTAGGATCTGCACTTTGCCACCGAATTGATATTTTATTTTCCGAATTAGCTGGTGTAATTTCCTCTAGTTTGGCGTTGGGATAAATGGGTATATCTGCGGGAAAATCAGCTGGTAATTTAATTGTTGATGTGTTGGGGTTTGGTGTTATTTGCTGACTCTGAGATTTGCCAAAGGGAACAGGATTATTTTGCAACTGAGGGTCAGCCGCTAATGATTGTTCTAGGTTTTTAGCAGATTGACTGTTAGCACAGGCTGTTAAGGATAGTAAAACAGCTAAACTCAGGAATACAGCGGGGTAGTTACGGGAAAACACAAAGAAATCACAAATTGATTTTCACTTTCTACACTAGCATTTTTGGGGCTTGGTAGTCAGCCAGGGAATAAATTCCCTGTCTTAAAGTTCAAGTCGGTTAAAACCGACTGTTTTTGGTTTCTTTTTCTCTCGCTGGAAGAAGGGATGCGTTTTTAGCCTAATGTTTTTAGCCTAATATCTCTACTATTATCCATTGATTATAAAACCATGACTTTCCAAAATTATCAATATCAATTTGGTGGTAGTCTTCCTCCAAATGCACCCACCTACGTCACACGCAAAGCTGATGAGGATTTATATCAAGCCGTGAAAGCGGGAGAGTTTTGTTTTGTGTTGAACTCTCGACAAATGGGTAAATCAAGTTTGCGTGTCCGCACTATGCAAAGATTACAGCTTGAAGAAATTGCTTGTGTGGCTATTGATTTAACTGCTATTGGCACATCAGGGCTAAATTCTGAACAATGGTATAATGGCATTATTAATAATATTTCTGAAAGTTTAAAGTTAGAGAATAAATTTGATTTAGATGCTTTATGGGAAGAAAATAAACGACTTTCTAACGTGCAGGTTTTTGGTAAGTTTATTGATAAAGTCTTAAAATTAGTTTCTACACAAATAGTAATTTTTATTGATGAAATTGATAGTATTCTCAGTTTAGATTTTCCTGTTGATGATTTCTTTGCTTTAATTCGTGCCTTTTTTAATCAAAGAGTTGACAATTCTGAATATAACCGTATTAACTTTGTATTGTTGGGAGTTGCTACACCATCAGAATTAATTCAAGATAAAAAACGGACTCCTTTTAATATTGGTAAAGGGATTGAATTAACAGGTTTTGAATTTACAGAAGCTTTACCTTTAATAACCGGATTTTCTCACCAAACTAAAAATCCTGAAACTGTACTCAAAGCGGTTTTAGATTGGACGGGAGGACAGCCATTTTTAACTCAGAAAGTTTGTAATTTTATTTGTGAATCTAAAGATGAAATTCCGACGGGAGAAGAAGCTAGTTTTGTGGAAAATTTAGTTAAAAATAGAGTAATTAAAAATTGGGAAGCTCAAGATGAACCCGAACATTTTAGAACCATTCGAGATAGAATATTAAAAAGAGATGAAAATAAGGCAGCGTATTTATTAGATTTATATCAACAAATTTGGCATTCACAAGGAATTGATACTGATAATAGTATTGAACAAAGTGATTTACAGTTAGCGGGAATTGTTGTTAAAAAGAATGGTAAATTAAAAGTTTATAATCAGATTTATCAGACGATTTTTGATGGTTTATGGATTGAAAAAACTTTAGCTAGTTTACGTCCTTATGCAGAGAATTTTCGACAGTGGTTGTTATCAGGTAAACAGGATAAATCTCGATTATTGCGAGGAGATGCTTTAGCAGAAGCAGAAGTTTGGTTCAAGGATAAAAATTTAGGTTATGAAGATAGGGAATTTTTAGCAGCTAGTCGTACCCAGGAACAGGAAGAAAAAGCGATAAAAATTGAAGCTGAAGCTAAACAGGAAGCAGAAAGACAATTAGCAATTGCTAGAAAAAGAATGAGTTTTGGCGTAATTATTTTATTTATTACTTTAGGTATTACAGGTTTGTTAGGAATAGCTGCATTTATAGCAGGTAATAAAGCAATAAAGGAACAAGAGAATGCTAACAATGCTCAACATAAATCTGTACAAGCCGCTCAAAAACTTAACTTAACAAATCGCCAATTATCACAATTGAATCAGCAAATGAAACATCAAGAGCAAGAAGTAAAAAAATCTCAACAACAAGCAGAAATAGCTAAAGGATATTTGATTAAAGTTCAAAAAGATAAAAATAATTTAGAAATACAAAAAAATAAATTAACTAATGATTCTGAAAAATTACAAAGAGAAGTACAATCAAAATCTAGAGAAATTAATTTAGCTGAAAACAAAGTTAAACTTTTCCAAAATCAACAGAAAGAAATTCAAGCAAAAGTTAAAGAAAAAGAAAAAGAGCTTGAATTTGCTAACAGAAATACAAATGAACTAAAAAAATCTATTGCTAAAATCACAGAATTATCAGCAGTAGCTTATCAACTACAACAAGAAGGTAAAAATAATGAAGCTAACCAATTTTTCAATATTGCGGGTTTAGTTTTACAAGAAAAAATCAAAAATCCAGAACTTAAAGCAGCTTTATTAGATAATTCTCTAGTTTTAGGATATGAATCTTTAAAAACAGAAAAGGATCAAAATTCACAATTAGAATCACAATATAACAAAGCTAAAGAAGACTTAAATAAAAGTTTTGAAAAACTACCAAAAGAAAATAATTTTGATAAAAATGATTCTAGTTATTTAGCTACTTTAGTTTATATTTATTATGTAAAAGGTAAATCAGAAAAATCATTAAATAATTACAAAATAGCATTAGCAAAATATAATGTTCTCAAATCTCAATTAAAATCTAATATTGATTTATTTAAGTTAGACCCGAATATTCTTTATAATGGCAACGCTGATATTGTCGCTTCCCTTTATCGTCAACTTAACGATTTAGATAAATCAAATACAGAATATTATGAATCTTTAAAAACACATTTATTAAATGAACTGGATTATTTAATGCAGCAAAATAGATGGAAAGATGCAGATTTAAAAAATTTGAAGTTTATTCTTGTTTCAGCTAAAATGGAAAAAGAAGGTTCTTTAGAATTAAATAATATTAAAAACTTTCAATGTCAGGATTTAAAAGCAGTAGATAAATTATGGGTAAAAAACTCAAAAGGAAAATTCGGTTTTAGCGTCCAAAAAAGGATATATCTGGAAACAGGTAATTCTTTAGGTTTTGACTGGGAAAAGAGAAGATTTACAAAATGGAGTCAAGAAGGGTATGATAGTTTTGTTCAGCGGGTGGGATGGAAGAAGGAAAAAGAGGAAGGAGGGGACTGGATGAGATATGATGAACTACCCTTATGGGGAGAAAAAGATTTGTATAAGTATAAGCGGGATGGTACGTTACCGATTTTAATAAGAATGAAAGGGGAAGAGGGTATCGAGATGCTTGATAGATGGAAAATAGTACTCCTCTCTTCTTGCAGAGACTTGTAGATTGTAGCAGATAAGGCTTTCAGAGAATTATTAAGATTTGTTAATCATTCATTTTCTACGAAAGAATAGGCTTTTCAGAAATTGTCTGAATCAGGATGTCCAGGATTTAAGGATTTACAGGATGAAAACATATATTAGCGTAGCTTGGATAGAACGAAGTGAACCCCAACAAAACTAATACTTTTTAACTACATATCATCGTTTGAAAATTGATTTTCTATGTCTCTAGATTGATGAAAGATCCTCACAATTTCTAAACTTGCAGAATCTTGAGTATAGAATATAATATATGGCTTAACAGGAAAACTACGAATTCCTGTTTGTAGTTCGTCTCTTTTCGTTCCCATATTAGGAAATTGAGCTAACATCGGAAATTTATCAAAAATTTGTGCGATTTTTTGGTCTGCTAATATTTCATTTTGTTGACCGAGATAAATCCAAATATCTTCTAAATCTTTTTCTGCTAGTTTTGAAATCCGAAAGTGATTCATTCAGATATTTCTCCTTGTAAACGTTCCCGACCTCGTGCTTTAATTGAAGTTATGAGAGTAGATAAATTATTTTCATCGTATTCTGTGTATTCACCGTTTTGGAGTTGTTGAATACCTGCGGCTATATCGTGTTTTAAGGATTCAATATTTTGTGTTTTCTGGTGTTCAGTTAGTCGAGAGTGTTGAATTTTTTCTACTAAGATTTGATATTCTTCTTGAGAAAGTGAAAGGATAATTTTAGAGAGAGAGTCAAGAAGTCGTGTATTGATTGTAGGAATGGATTGGTTCATAAGGCAATAATGTTAAGAATTAGGTAGCTAGTAAAATTATAGCACAATTTCGTGCTAATATGACAACGGTATCCTAGTATGAAGTCGCGCTTTGGTCGTGGCATTAGATGACTGCTACATTTTACTGGAATAAATCATCATGCTATCAGTCGAAGAATTAATTCAAGAAGCCTTATCTTTACCCAATGCTACCAGAGTATTTTTAGTAGAAAGACTCATGGAAAGTCTAGAATCTGATATTGATGAAAACACCCAAAATCTATGGAATATAGAAGCGAAAAAACGCCGGGATGAAATTCGTAATCATACCGTTGAGTTAATTCCTGGAGAATTAGCTTTAACTCAAGTCAGGCGAATTTTAGAAAAATGAAATATAACTTTCATCCTGCGGCTTTAACAGAATACTCAGAAGCCGTCAAATTTTATGCAGAAAATAACATTGAACTAGCACAAAATTTTATCAATGCTGCATAAGCGAATCTAACCGAAGATATCGTTTCTAGAGAATGTAGAGAGCTTGTTCAATTTCTCATGAATGATTTAGAATAGCTAATAGAAATGTAAATTTGGCGATTAACAGTAATGACTATCAAAGAATTGCTCTTACAAGAAATTGACAACACCCCCAATGAAATCCTAGAGGATTTATTTAGTTTTTTGCAATCACTGAAAACAGATTCAAAACATCCCTCAAGCATATATCAAGAACTCTTAGAGCGAATTGATTACCTTGAAGCAATAGTAGGTATTCGTAAAGGACTAGATGAGTTTGAGCAAGGTCAAGGAATTCCTGTCGAGGAGGCATTAGCAAGTCTAGAAGACAAATTTAATATTCCGCCTCGTTCATGAATTATCAAGTTATTATTCAACCTACAGCCTTTCAAGAAATAGAAACTTCCTATCGTTGGATGTGCGATAATCTGAGTCCTGAAATGGCAAATAATTGGTACTATGAATTTCAAGATACTATCGCATCATTACAAAACTTTCCTAATCGCTGTAGCAAAGCACCAGAATCCAAAGTTATTGGTTGTGAGGTTCGGCAAATATGGATCGGAAAAAAAAGAAAATATCGAGTTTTGTTTGTAGTCATGGAAGATGTTGTCGCAATTCTTCATGTTCGCCACAGTCGCCAATCTTATCGAGGTGAGGAATCTGAGTGATTGTTGTCAACGATCACTTTTGGGGAATATGTGAGTAAACTTACGAAGTATCTCTTAGAGGATGTTTTAAAAGTTTTTAATGTGGAAACAGACCTCTCTCCAAACCTCTCCCCTACCAGGGGAGAGGCTTTAAAAACCCCATTCCCTTGTAGGGAAGGGGGGAAGGGGGGTTAGGTTTTTGGAAATTATGGGTTTCATATAATACTTTTCAAACAACCTCTTAGCAAGGATGGTAGATAAAATCTTGGGTTTTGTTTGTTTTATACCAAAAGTAAGATATAATTCATTACTGATAAACTAATTGTCTTTATTAGTATGGTTTTCAGCTTTCTTGGTAAATTATTCGGTAAAACCCCACAACCGAAACCCACAGAAATCACAGGTTTAATCAAAATCTCAGGATGTGAAAACCTCCAACGCAAGGGAGATATAATTTTTGTTCACGGTTTAGGTGGTCACGCAAGGTCAACTTGGCATCCTCAAGAATTAGCAAATGATGATAACTTCTGGTTAATGTGGTTAGCACAAGAACGACCAGATTTAGGAATTTGGTCTTTTGGTTATAATGCTGCACCCTTTGAATGGAAAGGTGCAACAATGCCACTTTTTGACCGTGCTAGTAATTTATTAGAATATTTAACAATTAATGATATTGGCAAATATCCAATTATATTTGTTACTCATAGTATGGGTGGTTTATTAGTCAAAGAAATGCTAAGAAATGCTCAAACTTTTAATAGACAATCAGTTATTGAACAAACTAAAGGTATTGTTTTTTTATCCACTCCTCATACTGGATCTCATTTAGCTAATTTAATTAATAATATTGGTACTCTTGCACGAACTACTGTTAGTGTTGATGAACTAAAATCCCATCTTCCTCAATTGCGTCAACTGAATGAATGGTATCGGCAAAATGTTGATGCAATGGCAATTACTACAAAAGTTTATTATGAAACAAAACCGACTAAAATAGTTTTAGTTGTAGACCCGGATAGTGCTAATCCAGGCATTAAAGATGTGCAACCTACCGCAACAGATGATGATCATATTTCTATCACTAAACCAAAATCACCGGATAATTTAGTTTATAAAGGTGTGAGTCGGTTTATTAAAGAACAGTTGTTAAATATTCCTGAAGAACCAGAAAATCAATCACCTCATATTTCTTCTTTTTATATCCAACGTCCAGAAATTGAAAATAACTGTTATCAAAATATTGTACAACCAGGGGCATTAATCCGCATTAAATCTCCGCGCAAAATGGGTAAAACATATTTGATAAGTCGTATTTTCCATCATATTAAACAAAAAGGATATCGGACAGTTTCTATTAATTTATGGAGTCAGGAAAATCTGACTGACCTCAAAACTTTTTTACAGCGGTTTTGTGCAATTCTGAGTTTAGAGTTAGGAATAGAAGACCAAGTAGAGAAATCTTGGAGTAGTCGTCTTGGTAATCAAGATAACTGCACTAATTATTTAAAAAAATATATTTTACCAGCTATTGATAGTCCCTTAGTATTAGGTTTAGATAATATTGATGAAATTTTCCCTTATCCTGAAATTACTCAACAATTTTCTGCTTTATTAAGAGCTTGGCACGAAAAGGCAAAAACTGAAGAAATTTGGCAAAATTTACGGTTAGTAATTGCCCATTCTCAAGAAGTTGATATTTCTATAAATCTTAATCAATCTCCTTTTAATGTGGGTTTATCTGTGGAAATCGGGGAATTTAACACTACACAAATAAAGGAATTAGTTAAACAATACAGTTTAAGTTTTTCAGATACAGAAATAAACCAATTAAAAGAAATGATTGATGGTCATCCTTATTTATTAACAACTGCACTTGGTGAAATTGCTAAGGGTAATTTCACTTTATCAAAATTTCTGGAAATTGCCCCCACTAATCAAAGTCCTTATGGCAAGTTTTTAAATTTCTATGTTTCTGAATTAGAAAAAGATAAGTTGTTAAAAGCGGCAATGCAGCAAGTAATTAATAGTGATATTCCCATTCAAATAGATTCTACGCAAGCTTTAAAATTACGCAGTTTGGGGTTAATCGAATTTAAAGGAAATGAAGTACAATGTCTTTGTAATTTATATCGGCTTTATTTTCAAGAACGTCTATAGCGGTTATCGGTTGGATGCAATACAACTGTAGGGTGCGTCAGATATCAATAATTTGTTTATTTGCAGGATTTATGCGGTCTGACGCACCCTACCAATGTGCCAGTTACGTAAATGATAATATAGTCTAAATTTATACTTTTTGTGGTTAATAAAATATTGCTTTGCAACGCCAAAAGCGGCGACTATAGGTTTTGAGGAATTGATAGAAAGTTTTCGCCAATGGTTTGAAGTGGTAAGCTGGGAATAAGGCAACTCTGCGGCTGTTTGTAAGAATTGATGGACGGCTTAGAGATGATTTAATGCTTTCACACTAGAGCATCTTCCCCGCGTGAGCGAGACGCTCACACTACAGTCCATCATTTTTATCTTGACAAACTACTAGGGCTATTTTTTGGGTTCTGTAAATAATTGCTAAAGGAGGTGACGATAGGTTCAACAATTCCTGACTAGAAGCCTAGTAGCTGTAAAAGTAAGAGCAAATGGCAGCAAAATTCCGAAAAAAATCCGTTTCCACCCAAAAACCTAGATCGAATTGGAGTAGGAAGAATCTAAAATAGATATTAAATTAGAAAAACAACGGCCATTAAGCAACGTTAGTCCATTTTACTCTATGTAAAGCGTCCCCAGGTTGTTACCAGTGCTGAAACAAGATGTCATGCAAGTTTCCCAGGATCAGCCTATTTATGCTGAAGCTCCTCTCCAGTTATTGCTATTTGTTGATGGACGGCCTCAGTCTCGTCAAGAAGTGCAGCAAATTCGGGTTTATTTAAAAGAATTAGAGGCTGGGTATAGTTTTGAACTACAAATTATTGATGTTGGACAACAACCCTATTTAGCGGAACATTTTAAGTTAGTAGCAACCCCTGCTCTAGTTAAGATTCATCCCGAACCTCAACAAACTATTGCTGGTACTAATATTATTCCCCAATTAAAAATTTGGTGGCCGCGTTGGCAACACGCTGTTGGCACTTTTTTGAAATTACAGGCAGATAAACAGGAATGTTTGGATGAAAAGAGTCAGGTGATTTCGCCTAAATCTACCATTCATTCTGTTGCTACTTCGGCCGAGGCAATTCAACTAGGGGATGAAATTTTTCGTCTGAAGCAGGAAAAGGAGAGACTGCAAGAACAGCTACTGTTTAAAGACCGAGTAATTGCGATTTTAGCACATGATCTCCGTAATCCTCTCACGGCTGCGGCGATCGCTATTGAAACTCTTCAATCTAATTACAATCCAGATACAGGGGGATTTCAACGGCTGAAATCTGGTTTGGCTATACATTTATTAAAACAGGCTCGGACGCAAACCAAGATCATTGATCGGATGATTGCTGATTTGTTACAAGCTGGGCGGGGTGACGATACAGAATTGCCAATCGTACCACAAAAGTTACAATTAGGGGAAATTTGTTTACAGGTATTAGAGGAATTGAGCGATCGCTATATTGCTAAATCTCAAACGGTAGAAACAGATATTCCCCAAGATTTACCCTATGTATATGCTGATCCTGAACGCATTCGGCAAGTCCTGGTTAATCTTTTAGATAACGCCATCAAATATACACCTGCTGGTGGCATAATTACTGTAGCGGGACTCCATCGCACTAGCCAAAAAGTGCAATTTACGATTGGTGATACAGGCCCTGGTATTCCCGAAGAAAACCGCGATCGCATTTTTGAGAATCTTTTCCGTCTCCAACGTGATCAAAGTACAGATGGATATGGAATTGGTCTTTGTTTATGTCAACGCATTATCCGCGCCCATTACGGTCAAATTTGGGTAGATTCATCTCCCCACGGTGGTGCATGGTTTCATTTTACAATGCCAGTATATCCATCTTAGTCAGTTGTCAGTTGTCAGTTGTTCGTTGTTCGTTGTTCGTTGTCAGTTGTTCGTTGTCAGTTGTCCGTTGTCCGTTGTCCGTTGTTCGTTGTCAGTTGTCCGTTGTCCGTTGTCCGTTGTTCGTTGTCAGTAGGGGCGAAGCATTTGGAAGATAAATTATCGGTCATTGCCAAAAATAGTTCTCCAAATGCTTCGCCCGTACAGTTGTCAGTTGTCAGTTGTCAGTTGTCAGTTGTCAGTTGTCAGTGGTAAAACTATCACCAATTACCAATTACCAATTACCAAT